>JBOGFL010000209.1:0-1565 GCA_050743285.1 Acidimicrobiia bacterium | reverse complement strand
GCTCGCCGACGTCGACCGCGGGATGACGGGCGGGGTCGCAGGCGCCCCGGTGCTCGTCGTCGTGGCCGCCGACACCGAGCGCGGGCTCATCGAGACGGTGCCGTCGTCGATCTTTCCCGCCGTGCAGAATCTGCTTCTCGCCGCCACCGCGGTCGGTCTCGGCTCGGCGTTGACCACGCTGGCTACGGTCTTCGCCGCCGAGGTGCGCGAGCTGGTCGGCCTCCCCGATCACGTCGAGCCGGTGGCCCTCGTCCCGTTGGGGTACTCCGACCACCGGCTCGGGCCCCCTCGACGTGAGCCATTCGCGACGCGCACCCACCGGGAGCAGTTCGGGAAACCCTGGTAGGGATCTCACGAACTCCCCCCGACCGGCGTTGTATCCAGAGTGAGCCTTCCGCCGTTCCAACGGTTGCTCGACGCATATCGCACCGACGTCATGCGGTTTCTCGTGGCGTCGGTGGGAGCGGTCGACGCCGACGACTGCTTCCAGGAGACGTTTCTGGCCGCGCTGCGGACCTACCCTCGGCTGCGCGACGGATCCAATCTCAAGGGTTGGCTGCTGACGATCGCACACCGGAAGGCGATCGACCACCACCGGACCGGGGCGCGGCAACGGACGCTCACGCGACGGCTCCCCGCGGCCGGCACCGCGATGAACCCGGACCGCGACACGGCAGTGTGGGAGCCGGTGCGCCGCCTGCCACCGAAGCAACGCACCGCAATCGTCTACCGCTACGCGAATGACCTGCCCTATGCCGAGATCGGGCGCCTGCTCGAGTGTTCCGAAGAGGCCGCCCGACAGAACGTGCACGAGGGACTGAAGACGATCAGGGAGAACTGGAATGGATCAGCTGACTGACGCACTGCAAGCCGCCGGCCGCGCCCGCCCCGATGCCGAAGCCCAACAGGCGGCGGCCCGGTTCGCGGCCGGCGCGAGCGACGAGGTCGACCTCGCCTACACCGACATCGACTCGCCGATCGGCTCCCTGCTCGGAGTCGCAAGCCGGCGCGGCCTCCTCGCGCTGCTGTTCCACCGCGGCGACGAGGACGAGATGCTCGACCGGATCGCAAGCCGGGTGTCGCCGCGCATCCTCGAGGCACCGGTAAGGCTCGACCCGGTGCGCCGCGAGCTCGATGAGTACTTCGCCGGGCAACGGCGTCAGTTCGACGTGCCGCTCGACTGGACGCTCACCCGCGGCTTCGGCCGCAAGGTGCTGGAGATCACGAACCGGATCCCGTACGGCTCCACGTCTACCTACCGGGTGGTGGCGGGTCAGGCCGGGAGTCCGCGAGGCGCGCGGGCGGCGGGGAACGCGCTCGGCGCCAACCCGATTCCCGTCATCGTTCCGTGCCATCGCGTGCTGCACACCACGGGCGGGCTCGGCGGGTACGGCGGCGGTCTCGAGAACAAGGAGTTCCTGCTCCGACTCGAAGGCGGCTGGGGCGCCGACCGGCTTCTCTGAGCCTGTTCCGGGAACGCGGCGTGAACTGCACCTCGCGCCTTACGAATCCAACGCCACCGCGACCAGTTCACCGCCGCGTGCCGACGACGCTCGCACCGCGTC
>JBOGFL010000208.1:0-3140 GCA_050743285.1 Acidimicrobiia bacterium | reverse complement strand
CCCCGCTACCGGCCGGTCGAGCGCGGCACAGAGGTGCTCCGATATCAGCAGCTCGCCCGGTCCCGCCAGTTCGGTGATGCGGGCGGCGAGGTTGACGTCGTGCCCGAAGAAGTCATCCCCGCGCGCGGTCGGCGCACCCCAGTGCATTCCCATCCGAACCCACAACGGCATCTCGGCGTCGGCGGCCTGCTCGAACGTAGCGCGCAACTCCAGTCCCACCCGTAGGGCCGGCGCCGCCCGCGGGAACCACAACATGAGACCGTCGCCGAGGCTCTTTACGATGCGCCCGCCCTCGGGCAGAGCCGCCCGGACGAGCTCCTCCTGGCGTTCGAGCAGGGCGAGGGCGGCGGCGTCGCCGCTCGCAGCCGTGAAGGCGGTGAAGCCGGCGATGTCGGTGAACGCGAGCGCGCCGGGGCGCGGTTCGCTCGTCGTCACTTCTCCGTCACCGTGATGTTGCCGCTGCCCGCGTTGACCTCCAGGTTGAAGTCGTCGCCGAGCTCGGGTTCACAGCGCACGTCGCCGTTCGACCTCAAGCGGGCGGCCGGGCGCGCGCCGCGAGGAACAGTCACCGTGATCGAGCCCGAGTGATCGTCGATCTTCACGTCGCCCGGCTGCGCGATCCCCACGGTCACATCACCGCTCCCGGTGCGAATTACTGCGCCGCCCACGGCATTGGCCTCGACGTCTCCCGACCCGGTCGAGAGGTCGACTGAGCCTGCGCTTCCGACCCGCAGGTCTCCGCTCCCCGAGCGGCCGCGGCAATCGCCCGCGCACGTTTGCACCTTGATGTCCCCGGAGCCCGTGCGCGCATCGAGGGTTGCTACCTGCTCCACCTCGATGTTGCCGCTGCTCGTGGCGACGCGTGCGATGCCGAGCTCGCCGCGAAGCGTCATCGAGCCGGAGCTCGTCCCCGCGATGACGTCGGTGCCGGCCGGGCACCGTACACTTATCCCTCCCGAACTCCGCTCGACGCGTAGCCGGCCGCCCTCACTCGTGACCGAGCCGTTCTCGACGAGGACGTCTTTGCGCGCCTCGCCGGTGACGACGATGCCACCCGAGCTGCTGGTTACTTCGAGCGTGGCGCCGGCGGCGAGGGGGCTTCCCGTGGACTTGGCCACGACAGCTTTCTAGTCGCGTATCAGCGGGTGCCGAAGCGGTAGCCGACCGAGCGCACGGTTTGGATGAGACCGGCGTGTTCCTCGCCGAGCTTGGCTCGGAGCCGGCGGACATGGACGTCGACGGTGCGCGCACCGCCGTAGTACTCGTAGCCCCAGACCCGGGAGAGCAGCTGCTCTCGGCTGAATACCTTGCCCGGGTGCGTGGCGAGGAACTTCAGCAGCTCGTATTCCATGTAGGTGAGGTCGAGCGGCCGGTCGGTGATCGACGCCTGGTACGTCTCGAGGTTGAGCGCGAGGTCGCCGTACTCGACGATCTCGGGCCGCGGGCCGCGACCGACCCGCCACAGCAGGTGTCGCAGCCGGGCTTCGAGCTCTTGCGGGTGGAACGGCGTCAAGCAGAAGTCGTCGAACAAGTCTTCCCGCAACTCGAGCTCGTTCATCTGCGCGCCGGTGACGAGCAACAACACCGGCACCGGTTCGGCGTCGCGCCTCCGCAGCGAACGGGCGAGAACGAACGCGCCTTCCGGGTCGGTGTCGGTGCAGATCAGTGCGCCCGACCAGCCGTCGGGCGGGTCGTGCTGCGTCGCGATCGACGCGTTGGCGACTGACTTCCACGGCTGGCCGGCCAGGTCGAGCACTTGGGCGACGAGCGGCGGCGCGGGATCGGGAAAGACGAGCAGCACGGTCAGAGCGTCCCGAGGTAGCGGTCGAGCTCGAAGGGGGTCACGTACATCTTGTACTCGGACCATTCCTGACGCTTGTTGCGCAGGAAGTGCTCGAACACGTGCTCACCGAGGGTCTCGGCGACGAGGTCGGAGTCCTCCATGAGCTGGAGCGCCTCGCCGAGCGACGCGGGCAGCGCGTTGATGCCCTCGGCGCTCCGCTCTTCAGGAGTCGTCTCGAAGATGTTGTTGGCGGCTTCGGGCGCAAGCTCGTAGTTGCCTTCGACGCCCTTGAGCCCGGCCGCGAGCATGAGGCTGAACGCGAGGTACGGGTTGCACGCCGGGTCAGGGGAGCGGAACTCGATGCGCGTGGAAGATTCCTTGCCGCGCTTCGGGATCGGGACGCGGACGAGCGCCGACCGGTTGTTACGCGCCCAGCAGACGTAGACCGGCGCCTCGTAGTTGACGTTCAGACGCTTGTACGAGTTGACCCACTGGTTCGTGACCGCGGTGATCTCGGGCGCGTGCTGCAGCAAGCCGGCGATGAAGCAGCGGCCGACCTTCGACAGGCCGAACTCGTCGCCAGGGTCGTGGAACGCGTTGACATCGCCTTCGAAGAGCGACAGGTGCGTGTGCATGCCCGATCCGAACGCACCTTCGATCGGCTTGGGCATGAACGTCGCGTAGCAGCCCAGGTCCTGCGCGACCTCCTTCACGACCAGGCGGAACGTCATGACGTTGTCGGCCATCGTGAGCGCGTCCGTGTAGCGCAGGTCGATCTCGTGCTGGCTCGGGCCCAGCTCGTGGAAGCTGTACTCGACCGGGATACCCATGGCCTCGAGATTCAGGATCGTCTGGCGTCGCAGGTTGCTGACCATGTCGATCTGCGTGAGATCGAAGAACCCGGCGTGGTCGAGAGGCTCGGGCGCGTCGTGCGACTTGAAATAGAAGAACTCGATCTCCGGGCCGGCGTAGAAGGTGAACCCCTTCTCCCGGGCCCGTTCCAGATTGCGCTTCAGCACATAGCGCGGGTCGCCCTCGAAGGGCTCTCCCGAGAGGTGCTGAACATCGCAGAACATGCGGGCGACGGGCGCGTCGTCGCCGCGCCACGGCACGATCTCGAACGTTCCCAGATCGGGCCGGGCCAACATGTCGGCCTCTTGCACGCGTGTGTAGCCCTCGATCGACGACCCGTCGAACGTCATGCCCTCGTCGAGGGCGACTTCGAGCTCGGCCGGCGTGATCGCGAAGCTCTTGAGGAAGCCGAGCACGTCGGTGAACCACAAGCGAACGAAGCGCACGCCGCGCTCTTCGACGGTTCGCAGCACGTAGTCGAGCTGGTTGTCCATGTCTATTGCCT
>JBOGFL010000207.1:0-2694 GCA_050743285.1 Acidimicrobiia bacterium | reverse complement strand
GCGGTCTCTCGGGTGCCGCGGGCAGCGGCATGTACGCGCCGTTGTTCGCGCGCGGCGAGCTGCGAGGCGCGCTGGCGGTCGAGCACGCGCAGCGCGACCGGTACGGATCCGAAGACCTCGCGCTCCTCACCGAGCTCAGCAGCCCGGTCGCGCTCGCCGTCGACAACGCGCGGTGGTTCCGCCGCATCCGGATGCTCGGAGCCGACGAGGAACGGATCCGCATCGCCCGCGACTTACACGACCGGGTCGCGCAGTCGCTGGTGTTCATCGGGCTCGAGCTCGACCGACTGGCCGGCGGCCGGGCCTCCGATCGGGACGTGAAGCGCCTCCGCGACGAGGTCGCGGCCACCCTCGCCGAGCTGCGCGAGTCGCTGTACCAGCTGCGATCGACGGTGACGCCGTCGTCGCCGCTGCCGGTCCTCGCCCAGGAGCTGTTCACCCGCGTCAGCACGCGCAGCGGCATCGAGGTCGACTTCACGACCCGGGGGGACGGTCCGCCCCTCCCGGGCCGAGTGGAGCAGGAGATCTGGCGGGTCCTGCTCGAGGCGGTCACCAACATCGAACGCCATGCCCGCGCGACCCGGTTGGAAGTGACCTGGACGCTCGAGCCGACCTCGGCGCGACTCAAGATCGTCGACGACGGCGTCGGCTGGATCGGTCCCCAGCCGTCGGGCTTCGGGATGCAAGGCATGCTCGAGCGCGCCGACGCCATCGGCGCCCGCCTTCACATCGACGGCCGGCAGGGCGTCGGGACCCGCGTGCTGCTCGAGTTCGACCGCCGGGAGGGGCTGGCGTGATCGACGTCGTCCTCGTCGATGACCACGCGCTCGTGCGCGAGGGGCTGCGCCACGTCCTCGAGGACGCCGGCGTGCACATCGTCGCCGAGGCCGGCAACGGCGAAGAGGGCGTCGAGGTGGTGCTCGCCAACCGGCCCGACGTCGTGCTGATGGACGTGAGCATGCCGGTGGTCGACGGCATCGAAGCCACCCGTCGCGTCATCGCGGACTGGCCCGAGGCCCGGGTGGTCATCCTCACGATCCACGACGAGAGCGGCCTCCGGCGCAGCGCGCTCACCGCCGGCGCGGTCGGCTACCTGGTGAAGGACTGCTCGGGAACCGAGGTCGTCGACGCGGTGCGACTTGCGGCCGACGACGACGCCGCCCTCTCGGCCAACCTCGCCCAGGCGATGCTCGACGAGTCATCCGATGCGACACCCGCGCTCACCGACCGCGAGCGAGAAGTACTGCAACTCGTCGCCGACGGCAAGCGGCCCAAGGAGGTCGCACATCAGCTCGCCATCAGCGTCCGAACTGTCAACAACCACCTCGCGGCGGTGTACCGCAAGCTCGACGCCCGGGGGCGGCTCGACGCGGTGCTGCTGGCGGCGCGCCTCGGCATCATCAGGCTCCCGGGTGAATCATGAGCGCCTTTGTCGCGCGTCTCGCGCGCCCGCTGCGGTCGATATCCATTTCCGGTCCGGTGGTCGCGACCGTGGTGTCGGCGCTCGTGGCCCTCGGCATTGCGGGGCCGCTGATCTATCGCGCGCTCGACGACAGCGGGGGCGGCGGCTCGGACAACCCGACTGCGGCCGGATCCGAACCGGGCGGCGGAGGGAACGGGGCCAGCGGCGGCGCGGGCGCGGACGGTGACGGCGGGCTTCCCCCGACTCCGGGCGGCGAGGGCGGCACCGGCGTCGGCGGCGCGGGCGGCGCAACTCAGGGTGGGACCGGCGAACCGGCGCCGGAGCCGCCCACCAGCCCCGCCGACCTGCCGCCCGGCGGTGATGCATCGACGACCACGACGACGACCACGACGACGACCAAGCCGCCGGTGCAACCGAAGCCGGTGCTGCTCGTGTCGAAGGAGGCAACGCGCGTCGGCGCGGTTCCGCTGGACGGCGCGCAGCTCGGCGGGCTGGTGTATGCCTTCGTGGTCGACGCCAACCGCGTCACCGACACCGCCGACTTCTTCTGGGACGACCCCGACATGAAGGGCCGGCCGTTCTCCACCGACCCCGAACCTGCCTTCGACTTCTGCGGCACCGATGTCGCCGGCCTGGCCATTCCGTTCAACACGCTGGCGGTGCCGAACGGCAGCCACGAGATGACCGTCCGGGTCACCAGCACGGAGGACATTGTCGTCGCGATCACCGCGAAGCTCGAGGTCAAGAACATCATCCCGCCCAAGGAACCGCCACCCGTCTGCGGCCGGTCGCACCCCGAGTAGTAGCGTCCGCGACCCATGGCAGGAACTCTCGACGGTCGGGTCGCGATCGTCACCGGCGCCGGGCGGGGACTGGGCCGGGCCGAGGCGCTCGAACTGGCACGGGAAGGGGCGCGAGTCGTCGTCAACGACTTCGGCACCGCGCTCTCCGGTGAGCAGGCCGAGAATCCAACCGACGAGGTCGTCAGCGAGATCAAGGCTGCGGGGGGCGAGGCGACGGCTCACCGCGGCGACGTCGCCGACTGGAACGACAGCGCCGCGCTCGTGCAGCTCGCGGTCGACACCTACGGCAGCCTCGACATCCTGGTGAACAACGCGGGCGTGCTTCGCGACCGGATGATCTTCAACATGAGCGAGGACGACTTCGACCTCGTGATCCGGGTGCACATCAAGGGTCATTTCTGCATGCTGCGCCACGCCTCGGCGTACTGGCGCGAGCAGGCGAAGGCCGCGGGCGGCTCGGTGTACGGC
>JBOGFL010000206.1:0-8237 GCA_050743285.1 Acidimicrobiia bacterium | reverse complement strand
CGATCGGGGCTCGCAGTACACGAGCCTCGCCTTCGGCAAGACGATCGAGCAGGCCGGCGTGCTGCCGAGCATGGGCCGCCGGGGCGATGCCTTCGACAACGCGGTCGCCGAGAGCTTCTTCGCCACCCTCGAGACCGAGCTCCTCGACCGGCACACCTTCCGCAGCCGAGACCAGGCACGGCTCGCGGTCTTCACGTTCATCGAGGGCTTCTACAACCCCAGACGCCGGCACTCGACGCTCGGACAACGCAGCCCGGACCGCTTCGAAGAGACGATGATGAAGGAGGACACTCAGGCAGCAATCGCTGTCCCAAGCTGAGGTGTCAACAGAAACGGGGTAACTCCATCGCTTCGCTCCTCGTCCAACGCAGCAGTCTCGTCAGGCGCAGGAGACTTCAGCATCGACCCCCACGTTGCGAGTCGGCTTTCGCAGACGCCCGGGTTTTTGCGCAAAGCGATAGTGGTCGACGGAGCCCCGCCTTTCCGCGGCGCGGGGGGAGCGACTCGCGGCACTGGTCGTCGCGGCGGTCGAGAGCGCGATCGTGCTCAACCGCGCCGAGCGCCGCCCCGGGCCGCGCTCAAGGTCGGCGGCCCGAGCACGAAGGCGTGATCGTCAGCGCGCCTGCCCAGGTTCACGAGCGTCGGGTGTTCCTCGCCGAAAGCCGTGACTTCCACGACGCCGAGCTGCGCGCTCTCCAACGAGCACCCCGCGCGGCCTACGAGAACACCCTGGTGACGAGGTAGACCTGAGAGGACGGCCTGGCAAACTCTGGTTCTCGAGCTGCACATCCTGATGAGGGACGTGGGTCTTTGCTCAGCCAGCCAGCCTCTCGACCTGGCCATCGTCGCTCACCGCGTAGACGTCGATCCGCAGAAAGTCCCGGACTCGTTTCGGGACCCGGAGGGCGGCCGCCTCCGCACCGGTCGGGATCACGACCGCAAACCTCGTGTTGGGATCGCCGACTTCCTCGGCAGGCATTCGCCGCAGCAACTGGCCGTATAGCGTGTCCAATCCCGCGCCCGGGCGGCTGTTCGTTCGGCCCTTTACCTCGGCGTAGATGGTTTCGTGGCCTCGGTGGGCCACCACGTCCACGAACTCTGTCTCGGTCTCCGTCTGCCATCCTTGAGCCTCAAGCCACCGTCGGAAGGCCGGTACGACCACATCGCGCTCGTGCCACTCTACTTCAGGCCCCCAGAACGCCATGCGCGGAAATCTACCCTCGAGCTCTCACGGCACTCTGCGTCGCACACTGACGATCTGTTCGGGCTCGCAGGAGCGATGCTGGATTACATCTTGGTCACAGCGACCATCGTGACAAGCTGCGAGCATCCCTGTCGATGACCGAAGTCGAAGGTATGCCTGAGGCCGAAGAGCGGAAGGAGAAACTCTTCCTCCGCTGGGGTGGCCGCCTGGTCCAGCATCTAGGGGCGCAGCTGTACCCGAGCGCGACGGCGACTGTCGCGGAGCTGATCTCGAACGCCTGGGACGCCAACGCGCGGAACGTCTGGGTTTCGATGCCATTTGGGGACTGGGCCGACGGCCAAATCGTTGTCGTCGACGATGGGCACGGTATGAACTTCGAGCAGGCGCGCGACTACTACTTACTCGTCGGGGATGACCGCCGCCGCCGCACCACCGGCCAGCGCACCGAGGACGGGAAGCGGCTGGCCCATGGACGGAAGGGGATCGGCAAGCTCGCTGCGTTCGGCACCGCAACGATCCTTGAGCTCCGCACGCGCAGGGAGGGTGAGGACGATGTCGCGTTTCGCCTGGACTACGACAAGATCCGGGCTAAGGATCCGACGGAACCCTACGAGGTCGAGGAGAGCGAGGACGCTGAGGACATTTCTGACCCGGAAGGTAATCGACTCGCTCACGGCACGCGAGTCCGGCTTACGGGATTGCGATTGAAACGACGACTCGACGAGGACAGGTTCGTTCAGTCGATGTCCCGTCGTTTCGCGCTCAACGATGCGGAGATGCGCGTTTTGATCAACGGTCGGCCCCTGGGGCGATACGCGTTAGACGTCCAGTTCCGCTTTCCGCCAGACGCGCTTCCCGCAGAGGCGAAGCAGGATGGCGACTGGGCAGTCGAGACCCTCGAAGGCGACCGGGAGGTTCGCTGGTGGATGGGCTTCACGCGTAAGCCGCTCGACTCGGAAGGTGAACAGGGGATCTCGATTCTTGCGCGCGGCAAGCTCGTCCAGGCACCGTTTGTCTTCCGCCGCTACCAGGGAACCGAAGGCCAACTTGGGCAGGAGTACTTGATCGGCGAAGTCATTGCGAACTGGCTCGACCCTGAGGAACCGCCACAAGACGGAAGCGAGGTCGACTACATAACTTCGAATCGCGACGCCCTTCAGCTCGAAGACGAGGAGCTGGAGCCATTTGTCGATTGGGGCCGACGCCGGGTCGCATGGGCTCTCACACAGCGCAATAGGCTCCGAGTCGCCGAGGCAGACCTGCTTCTCGACGCGGACCCGCGTTTCCGCGGAGTGCTCGAGGAGTATCCGGCCGTTGAGCGAGTGCCTCTTAGAAGGATCGCTACCGAGCTTCTTCGGCTTGAGGTGGAGCGCGACGGACTGGCCGATGTTTTGGAACGCATCGCCGACGTGCGGACCGACCAGATCGTACGCCAGGCGATCGAGGAGGCCGATCGCGACCTGCTGAGCGGCCCTGCGCTCTGGGATGTCGCCCACCGGCTCGCGCCGGTCAACGCCCGGTCTCTGCTGCAAACCGTAAGGTCTCGCGTAATCCTGCTGGAACGGCTCGTTGACGAGCCCGCGCCGGAACCCGAACGACTTGTGCGCCTTCTGGCGGCGAGCCCCTGGCTCCTCGGCGAGGCCTGGGATGCCGCGTCATCGACCGACATCAGCACCCGTATCCGGATCGAGGGCCGGGACGGCGCCGCCGCGCTAGTCGTCGACGCGACGGAGGCTGCGCTCGGACTGCCTCCAGCGCCCGAGCTTGATACCGACCCATTCCGCGCCCACCTGCGGCGCTCGCTTAACGAACACCGGGACTGGCTCCGACGGATCGGTAGCCGAGAAGACCTCGCGTGACCGTGTTCACAACCCGCGCGCGACTACGGTCGATTGGTGGACCTGCTGCGACAGGAATCCCTGCCGCGCGGCCACTCGCGGCGGCTCCGGGCTCGGGCGGGCAGGCTGTGCTGGTCGTTGATCCCGCAGCCGAGGGTCCTACCGCTTCTCTGAGCTGCTTCGGCGCCCTCGCGAGCGCACTCGCCAAGGCGGTTCCGGGCTCGTCTTTCGTTGCACGGTTCAGTGAGCAACTGCCCTTCGATGACAGGCTGGCACTGTTGGGCGACGCGCTTGCGCAGTTGCCGCCGGACCAACTTCTACTACTCGAACGCCCGGCATCTTGGGGAACGCGGCTCGGCAGCCGACAGACGCGGCGACGCTGCCGGGACATCTTCGAGGTGATCGCCACCGCCCCGGTCGAAGAAGTACTACTCCACGAGGGGAGCGCGGACGCGGACGCCCAGACGAGAGAGCGTCTTATCGAGCTTGCCCGAACGATCGCACCCGCGAGAGTTGCCGAGCTTAGTCATCCTGAGCGACCGCTCGAAGCCCTCGCCGCGATGGTGCTCTCGACGGTCGAGGCGAGGCCGCAGGCCGTCAATGCTAAACGCATCCTCGCAGCGGGAACATGGTCGAGTGACTGGTATCCCGCCTCATGGATCGGTGAGCTCGGCGATGCAAACGACCCGGTCTCGCTCGCGGCACACGCACTATTCGAGGCGGACGGTGATCTGCGCCGGCTTCCGGCAGCGGTTCGGAGAGCCGCGCGCTCGGCTGGCGCCGAAGGCTGGATCAGCGATGGCATCCGGCAACGCCTGTTGGCGCACGCCCGTGGTCGACTGGAGCGGTTTCAGCATGACGATGACCCCTGCGCCCCGCGCGCCCTCGCCGAGGCTGCGCGGATGGCCGCCGGGTTGGGCGACGTTCGGGCACTTGCCGAGGTCGGAGTGCTCAGCTCCGAGTTGCTGGACGCGGCTGCGGCAGCGCTGCGTGCGCGGCCGCAGGGGCGAGCTCGAGCGCTCGACGTGGTCAGTGATGCGACTCAGGCCGACGCAGGCGATGGCGACGCCCGCCGGCACTACGCACGGATGCTTGACGCGGAAGGGATTGATCTAGGGAAGGCCGCGGAGCTCTATCAACAGGCCGTGCGGATCGACCGCGGCGATGCCGATGCCCACGAGGGGGTTGTGTCGCTGTGGCTGGCACGTGCCAATGAGCAGCGGGCGCGGGATGCGCTACACCTGGCCCGGCTCGACCTCGAGGAGGCGGGCGCTTCGCCTACCGCGGAAGACCTTCTAGTTCCCGTCGCGGCGGCGGCGCTTCGCCGAGCTCGAACTGACTTCGCACGCGAGACACTCTCGCTGGTCCCTCCCGAGCAGCGCGGTGTGCTGTGGCAGGATCACTGGCAGTATCTCCTCGGGCTCGAGGCTGCGGAAGGCAACCGCGACTACGTGCCTATGCGCCGGCTTCGTGCCGGTTGGTGGCGCGAAGGGCCCGAACTGCTTGCCAGGCGGGAGCCTTTGGGCCCATTGCACGAGTGGGTTGCGGGCTTAGTTACGAGTCTCGATGAAGAAGACGATGAGGTCGTGATCGAGGGCGCCCGAGTGCGGTGCGATGAAGATGAGGAGCCGGAGCCGATCAGCCTCGTCATGACACGGGGCGAGTACGACGACGCGCAACGTGACGGTATCCCGTTCAACGACATCGGGGATCGTTACGTGGAGCTCGGCTCCTACGGCGATGATCCCGAGCTGCCGGCCCTCATATTGCGCGCGCACCCGCGTCAGCGGGCCCCGGAGCCGATGACGAGGCTCGACCCGAGCCGGGTGCTTCGGCCCGAACGCCTGACATGACGGATCTCGCCCGGCTCGCCAGCTCCCGGGACCTGCTCAACGTCGTCGTGATCGGGCCCCGGCGGGGCGAGTCGGTGTTAGTCGGGTCGCGTGACCGGGGATGGCTCGTCATCGACTCGCTTCGTGGCGACCAGCACAACGACCAGGAGCTCCCACATCCGGTCCTGGCCGCGCTTTGGCAGCTCGGCGGTGAGGTCGCACTGCTTGCCCTCACACATCCTCACGACGATCATGCAGTCGGTTTCAGCGACCTCGTAGCGCACTGCACGGCTCCGGTCGGATGCGTGCCTCAGCTCGTCCCTCATCGACGCGGGACTTCGAGCACGCGCCTGCATCTCGCCGCCTCGGTCGACGACGCGTTGGCGGCCATCAGAGAGGCTTGGGAGGACGAATCGACCGACCGCATCTGGCGGCTAGCTCCTGGGCCTGATGCCGATCGGATGCTCGGTGACGTCCTCGTCGAGGTCCTGTCGCCGTCCCGCGAGGAGGTCGAGGCGGTTCTTGCGACGGAGAATCCGGACCTCAACGCGATTTCGACGGCGATGCGCGTTACTTGGCAGGAGCTTGAGTTCGTCCTAGGCGCCGATCTGACGACTGACGGGTGGCACGGCGTCGATTCGCGACGCGGCGGCACCGGCGCCGCCGCCGCAATGCACAAGGGCAGCCACCACGGCTCTTCGACGGCTCACCACCCATGGGCGCTTGGTAGCGCCCCACCGGTTGACAGGGCGGTCGCGATCACGCCCTACAGCGTCAAGGTCCCAAATTTCGATCTCGGCCGCGATGTCGACCTACTGCACCAGACCATCGGCTCGCTTCGAATGACGGCTGTGCGCGGCGTTGCCGCGACTGCGCCGCTCACGATGACCACGGCTGATGTGCGCAGCCATCGGGCGGGCACCTTCGCTGGGCTCTTAGCGGTGCTCGAGAACCCGCCACACCTCGCGTGGGATGCGTGGTGGGCCTGGTCGTTCGACGAGACCGGCGTAGTCGTTGATATGCGGCACGGGCCCAGCGCAAAGGTCGTAACGCCGGGATGACCACGCTGCCGCGCACTCGAACATCCGCGCCGCCGGCGTCGTCCGAGGCAACGCGGGCGGTGATGCTCGCCAACCGCAACACCAACACCGGGCCCGAACTCATGCTACGTCGCGCGTTGCACGGCCGTGGCCTGCGTTTCAGGTTGCACCGGGAGATCCTGCCCGGCCTGCGATGCCGACCGGACATCGTTTTCGGCCCGGCTCGTGTCGCGGTTTTCGTGATGGGATGCTTCTGGCATCGCTGTCCCCAGCACGCCACAATGCCGCGGGCCAATCGCGATTACTGGGCAGCGAAGTTCGCCCGCACCGTTGCCAGGGATGAACGAAACCGTGAAGCCTTGCAGCGCGCGGGGTGGGTCGTAGTGTGGGTCTGGGAACACGAGTCGGTCGACGCAGCGGCCGCACAGGTGGCGGGTGTGGTCCGAGCGCGCCGTGGGGGCGCGGATAGCTCCGACCGGACTCGGAGATACCGTCAGGTGCCGTGAGCAAGCGGCCGATGACAATTCCTCGGCTTCCGGCCATCAGCCTCTTCTCCAACTGTGGTGCGGGAGATTCAGGGTATGCACGCGCTGGTTTCCGCTTCCAGGTCCTCGCCGAGTTGCAGCAGCCACGCCTCAATGTCGCGGCTCTCAATCACCGACAGGCCAGAACGGTGCCCGGGGACCTTCGTGACACCTGGCCGGAGGTTGTCGCTGCATATCGCGAACGGTTGGGCGGCCGGGCTCCGGCGTTGCTCGCCGCCTGTCCACCGTGCCAGGGGCTGAGTTCGGCCCAGAGCCGTCGTGGTCTAGCCGAGGATGCAGACGCCGGGAGCCGCGACCATCGCAATCTCTTGATCGAGGTCGTCGCCGAGGTCGCGCTTGCGCTTCTCCCCCGGGCGATCGTGGTCGAGAACGTTGTCGCGTTCCTGACGCGGAGCGTACGCCACCCCGACACCGGCCAGGCAATCTCGGCCGCGCGACTGCTGGTCGAGCGACTCGCCGAGGAGTACCGTGCCTTCGCCATCCGTACTGACTTGGCGGACTTCGGCGTGCCACAGGCGCGGCGCCGCGCATTTGTCACGCTTGTGCGCCGGGACGAGCCGGGGCTCGCGCGATTCGTCGAGGCCGGATGTGTACCGTTTCCACGCCCGACGCACGGTAATGACACCAGCAAGGAGCAGTTGACGTTGCGTACGGCCCTCGCCGCGCTGGCGGCCGATCCACTGGATGCCGCCGAAGACGAGAGCGCCGGCACGGGAATGCACCGCGTGCCCGTGTGGAACGAGCGGCGCTACCGAATGGTCGCGCGCATCCCACCGAACTCCGGCCTCTCTGCGTGGGACAACACGGATTGCGACCGCTGCGGCGCCGTGAGCGCACGACGCGACTACGCCACCTGCGAGCGATGTGGCGCGCCACTTCTTCGCCCCGTGATCAAGGACAAGGGGCGCTGGCGACTGATCAGCGGGTTTCGCAACTCGAGCTACCGCCGTATGGCGCCTGATCGTCCAGCGCCGGCGATCACGACGGCAAGTGGCCGGATCGGCAGCGACAACACATTGCACCCATCAGAGAACCGCGTGCTCAGCATGCTGGAGTGCCAATACCTGCAGACGATCCCTGAGACGTTCGACTGGGGTGACCACTTGGATACGCACGGTCATACGAGCCTGCGAGCGATGATCGGTGAGGCAGTGCCACCTCAGTTCACCCAGATGCACGGGGCGGTGCTCGCTTCGCTGCTCGACGGGCGGCTGCCCAGGCACGCGCTGTCCGCCAACGACCAGCGCGTCCAAGAGGCGCACCGCCGCCTTCAGTTGGGACAGGGGCGGCGACTGACCGGTCAGTCGAGCCTATCCCCGCCCGACTCGGCGACCGGCATGCTACTCGGTCGAACCTCGGGCGACATGCGAATGCCGGCGGCTCAGAATGACGCTTGCGAGCGCCGGGTGCAGTCTTCATGGGAAGCCACGTTAGGATGTTGACGTTGCTGGCAACGGCAGCATGAGCTGGGCATCACCCGTGCATCACGGCGACGGGATTTGGCGGCGCTTCGCGGAAATCGCCACCGAGCCTAACCAGCACGGTTGAGCCAGATCTGCCGCCGGGGTGGGTGCATAGGCCAAGAATCCGGCTTACAGGCCTGCTACGGAGAAAGCCCTGGCAACAGGGCTTTCTCCAATTGACGGCCGATTTGGGCCCCGACGTCATTCGTAACGGAGAGCGTCGGCGGTCCGAATCCGTGTGGCTACCTGGGCCGGAAGGCTGGTCGCGGCGACGACGACGAGCACGGCTCCGATTGGAATGAGGGCGAGCGACCA
>JBOGFL010000205.1:0-2757 GCA_050743285.1 Acidimicrobiia bacterium | reverse complement strand
CTCGAGGACGTGCGGGAGCGCCGGGCCGGCCGGGTGCCCGTTCACCTGCGCGACGCGCATTACCCGGGCGCGCACCGGCTCGGCCACGGCGACGGCTACGTGTACCCGCACGACGTGCCGGAAGGGTGGGTCGACCAGGAGTACCGGCCCGACGAAGTCGCCGACCGTGAGTACTACCGGCCCGGACCGCGCGATCGCGTCTCCAAAGAGCACGACGAACGCACGAGGGACGGCGGTACCCTGGAATGATGCCGCCGCGCACCGCCGACGAACTTCGGCGCGCGTTCCTCGGCTTCTTCGAGGAGCGCGGGCACACGGTCGTGCCCTCGGCCAACCTCATCCCCCACGACCCCACGGTGCTCTTCACGGTGGCCGGGATGATCCCGTTCAAGCCGTATTTCCTGGGCGAGGAGGCGCCCCCGTACGCGCGGGCGGCGTCTGTGCAGAAGTGCGTCCGGGCGGGTGGGAAGCACAACGACCTCGAGGAGGTCGGCCGCACCAACCGGCACCTCACGTTCTTCGAGATGCTCGGCAACTTCAGCTTTGGCGATTACTTCAAGTTGCAGGCGATCCCGTGGGCGTGGGAGCTCGTCACCGAGACGTTCGGCCTCGACCCAAACCGGCTCTGGGTCACGATTCATGAGTCCGACGACGAGGCCCAAGAGATCTGGCGCGACGCCGTCGGGGTGGCCTCCGAGCGGATCCAGCGTCTCGGTGAGGACAACTTCTGGCGGATGGGGGAGACGGGCCCCTGTGGGCCGTCGTCCGAGATCTTCCTCGACCTGGGCGACGACCACGGCGCCCCGGGCGGTCCCGCTCGCGGCAGCGAGGACCGCTACCTCGAGTTCTGGAACCTGGTGTTCATGCAGTACGACGCCCAGCCCGACGGGGAGCTCGTGCCGCTGCCGAAGCCGGGGGTCGACACCGGCGCCGGCCTCGAGCGGACGCTCACAATCCTTCAGGGCATGGACTCGGTCTTCGACATCGACGTGTTCCGGCCGCTCCTCGCCGCGGCCGAGGCGATGACGGGCACGCGTTACGAAGGCGGAACCGGTGAGCTGGATGTGCCACTGCGGATCCTTGCCGAGCACGGACGGGCCATGACGTTCGTCGTCGGTGACGGTGTGGTCCCCTCGAACGAGCAGCGCGGCTACGTCCTGCGGCGGATCATCCGGCGCGCGGTTCGCCAGGCCTACCTGCTCGGCGTCCGCGAGCCGATCACCCCCAGCCTGGTTGCGGCGACCGTCGAAGCCATGGGCGGCGCTTACCCCGACCTGCTGACCAAGCAATCCGAGATCACCATGATCGTGGCGCGCGAAGAGCAGCGCTTCGGCGAGACCCTCGAGCGCGGCGTTCAGATGGTCGACGAGCGGCTGGCGGTGGGCGACGTCGGCGGTGACGACGCGTTCTACCTGCATGACACCCTCGGGTTCCCGATCGATCTCACCCGCGAGATTGCGGCCGAGAGGAACCGGGCGGTCGACCTGGCCGGCTTCGAGGCGAAGATGGCCGAGCAACGGACACGCGCCAAGGAGGCGCACAAGGCGAGCGCGCCCTCGGACGCCGCCACCGAGCTGCGGGACGTGCTCGACGCCGGCGGGCCGACCGAGTTCACCGGGCGACAGGAGTACCTGACCACCGACGCCCGGGTGCTGGCGGTGCTCGTCGATGGGCGCCGGGTCGACACCGCCGACGAAGGGGACGATGTCGATGTCGTGCTCGACCGCACGCCGTTTTACGCGGAGTCCGGAGGCCAGATTGGTGACACCGGCGAGCTGGCGACGCCCGACGGGCGGGTCGGTATCGAGGTCACCGACACCCAGTACCTCCTCCCTGGCCTCATCGGCCACCGCGGCCACCTCGCGGGCGGGGTGTTTCGGGTCGGCGACCTCGTGAACGCGCGTATCGACGCCGACCGGCGCGACCGCATCCGTCGCAACCACACTGCGACCCACGTGCTGCACTGGGCGCTGCGTGAGGTCCTCGGGCCCCACGTGAAGCAGGCGGGATCCCTTGTCTCGCCCGATCGGCTTCGCTTCGACTTCCAGCACTACGAAGCTGTCACGCCCGCGCAGCTCGACGAGATCGAAGCGCGCGCGAACGCCGAGATCATCACCGACGCGCCTGTCCGGCACTACGAGACCACCAAGGAGCACGCCGAAAGCGTCGGCGCCATCGCGTTCTTCGGCGAGAAGTACGGCGACCTCGTACGGGTGCTCGAGGCGGGTGAGCACTCGGTGGAGCTCTGTGGCGGTACGCACGTGCATGCGCTGGGGTTCATCGGTCCGATCAAGATCACGAGCGAGAGCTCGATCGGGGCCAACCTCCGTCGCATCGAGGCGGTGACGGGCGACGGCGCGTTGGAGTGGATCCACGACGAAGAGTTACAGCTGCGGCGGACGGCGGCGGCGTTGCGCGTCGCGCCGGAAGAAGTGCCCAACCGCGTCGAGCAGCTCGTCGCGCAAGTGAAGGCGCTGAACCAGGAGCTCGCGGCCGCGCGTCAGCAGCAGACCGGCGCGGAGTCGGTCGGGCTCGCAAGTGAGGCGGTCGACGGTGTGGTTGTCGCGCGGCGCGACGGGCTCGTGCCCGACGAGCTGAAGCAGTTGGCGGCCTCGACACGCGACCGGCTGGAGTCCGGGGTCGTCGCGGTTCTCGGCGCCGGGCCCGACGGTGGCAAGGCCGGGATCGCGGTGGCGGTGAGCCGTGATCTCGTCGCCGGTGGAGTGTCGGCCGCCACCATCGCCCAGTCGGCGGCCA
>JBOGFL010000204.1:0-1919 GCA_050743285.1 Acidimicrobiia bacterium | reverse complement strand
CCGTCGACCTGGCGCGCGACGGGAACGATGTTCTTGTTGTTCGGCAGGACAAGCACGCCCCCGGACCGGCAGCGCTCCACGGCCTCGAGGATCTGCGCGGTCGACGGGTTCATCGACTGGCCGCCGGCGACGATCTCGTACACCCCCAGGCTCGTGAGCAACCGTCGCAGGCCTTCGCCCACCGCAACCGCCACTACCGCAGTGGTCGTGGGTTCGGCGGTCGCGTCGCGCACATCAGGCGCGGCGACGGCGCCGGGATCGGTCTGTTCGCGCACCCACTGCTCCTCTTCGACCTGCCCTTGCAGGTCGGTGACGCGGATGTCAGTGGGGCGACCGGCCTGGATCCCGGCTTCGATGGCAGCGCCGATCTCGTTGGTGTGCACGTGGCAGTTCCACAAACCGTCGCCACCGACGACAACTATCGAGTCGCCCAGCGCGGCCCAGGCGTGTTTGAGCGCGGTGATCGTGTCGTCGGCCGCGTGCAGGAGGTACATGACCTCGTAGCGCAGGTCGGACTGGCCTGGGTGTTCGAGATGGCTGGCCACCGCGGCGGGCGTGGCGAAGACTTCGGGCTCGGGCAGTGGCCGTCCGTCGACGACGACGAGAAACGAGTCGAGCAGCAGCGCCAGGCCCCGGCCTCCGGCGTCGACGACACCAGCGTCCTTCAGTACGGGGAGAAGCTCGGGCGTGTTGGCCACTGCGTCGACCGCACGGCTTGACGCCGACTCGAGGACGCGAACGAGGGTCGCGGCCCCGCCGTCGGCGGCCTCCTCGGCGGCTTCGGCGGCGGAGCGCACGACGGTCAGCATGGTGCCCTCGACCGGGCGGAGCACCGCCTGGTACGCGGCGTCGGCGGCCCGGCGCAGGCCACGCGTGACGTCGTCCCCGTCGGCGGACTCGAGCTCGCCGAAGGTATCGGAGAGACCCCGCAGGATCTGGGACAGGATCACTCCCGAGTTCCCCCGGGCGCCCATGAGCGACCCGTGGGCGATCGCCCGGCAGATCTCGGGCATGTCGCGGGTGCCGTCGAGCTCGGCCAGCACCGACTCCAAGGTCAATGTCATGTTGGTCCCGGTGTCACCGTCGGGGACCGGGTAGACGTTGAGGCGGTTGAGCTCGTCCTGATGGGCGCGGAGCGCATCGCGGTAGGTGACGACGACCCGGCGGAGGTCCGGCGCGTCCAGCCGCTCCAGCGCGGTCATATCCGGAGCGTAGCGGCGCACCGAAGGCGCGCCTCCTGACAACTCAGACGGGCGGGGAACCGGCGGAGCGGAGCGCGCGTCCGGGCGACACCCTGGCGTACTGGTAGCGTGGTGCGCTCATGGCATCGGTCTGCGACCTCTGCGGGAAGCACCCGCGCTTCGGAATGCGGCTCAGTCACTCGCACCGCCGTACGAAGCGGCGGTGGAACCCGAACGTGCAACGGGTGCGCGCGCTCGTCGATGGAACGCCCAAGCGCATCCACGTCTGCACCTCGTGCCTCAAGGCCGGCCGCGTCACCAAGCCCTGAGATGCAGGGCGTCGTCTCGAGCTACGACCCCCAGACCCGTGAGGGCGTCGTGATTCGCGACACCGACCGCGAGACGATCACCCTCGCACCCGATGCGCTGGCCGATTCGCTGTTCCGGACGCTTCGTCAGGGTCAGCGGGTGGTGTTCGACCTCGACGCCGACGGTCGGGCCACCCGGGTGCGCACCGGCGCCGAGCCCGACATGGGTCTCCCCAACGTCGAGATCTAGGAGGGGGCGAGGCCGCTTCCTCTCCTCCCGCACGCGACAACACGCGCTGCAAATGGGTGAGGGCCGGCAAAGCCGACCCCAGGGCTTCGGTCGGTCGAGCGAACAGTCAGTATTCGCGGTCCTTGGGGCGGATGAGGCTGTAGGCGAACAGCAGGATCACCGAGCCCACGAAGGCAACGA
>JBOGFL010000203.1:0-4289 GCA_050743285.1 Acidimicrobiia bacterium | reverse complement strand
CACGTACCGCGCCTCGCCCCCTGCCTCTGTCACCAGGCCGACGGTCTCCGCGCCCTCGTCGTCCCTGACGTCGGCAACGACGACCTTGGCACCGGCGCGGGCGAACTCGACCGCGGAGGCCCGGCCGATGCCGGTCGCGGCGCCGGTGACGAGTGCGACCTTGCCGTCCATCAGTCCCCGAGCGCGGCGCGCAGGGCGGCGGCGGCTTCGGCGGCGGCGTCGAGCGCGGCTGGGAGCAGCGCGCCCAGGCTGAAGAACCCGTGGAACATGCCGTCGTACCGGCTGACCTTGGTGGGAACCCCGGCTTCTTCGAGTCGCCGGCCGTACGCCTCGCCCTCGTCGCGGAGCGGGTCGAACTCGGCGGTGATGACGAGCGCGGGCGGGAGCCCCGACAGGTCGACGGCCTGCAGCGGCGAGGCGTAGGGGTCGGTGCCGTCGCCGTCGTACCCGAGGTAGCTGCTCCAGTAGTACTCCATGTTCTTCTGGGTCAGGAAGTAGCCGGTTCCGTTGTCGCGGTACGACTCGGTGTCGAACTTGTGGTTGATGACCGGGTACACCAGCAACTGGAACTGCAGCGGTGGACCGTCCCGGTCGCGCGCCATCAACGGGATCACCGCGGCCAGGTTTCCGCCCGCGCTGTCGCCCGCGACCGCGAGGCGCAGGGGGTCGACGCCGAGAACGTCGGCCTCGGCGTGCAGCCAGGCGGCGGCTGCGTAACAGTCGTCGGCGGCGGCCGGAAACTGGTGCTCCGGTGCGAGGCGGTAGTCGACGGAGACGACGACCGCCTCGGTCTTGTTGGCGAGGTTGCGGCACGTCCAGTCGTAGAGGTCGACGTTGCCGATGCACCAACCGCCGCCGTGGAAGTACGCGATGCCCGGCGTCACGCCGCCGCGTGGCCGGTACACGCGCACGGGTATGTCGCCGCTCGGTCCCGGTATCAGCCGGTCGTCGACGTGCAGGATCTCGGGCGGTTCGGGTCGGGGCACCAACGCCAACGCGTCGCGCACCGCTGGGGCGCCGACTTCTTCGACGCACGGGTACACGGCGTCGAGCAGATCCATCACCGCCCGCGTCTCGCCGTCCATTCCCACGGCAGGAATGTACTGTGAACGGCCGACGAGGCATCGGCGTCATTGGCGTTCGTCGATCTGCGCCCCGTCGGCGCTCCGGAGTACTCGGGCGGGGGATCCTCACCATCCCGTATGCGAATGAAGTCGGCTCGGTCGTCCCACGCTGAAGGCGCGAGAAGTCCGAGCACGTCGAATAGTCGGATCGGGCGCGTCGAGATGAAGGAGATCGGACCGGAGTTCGGCCCGCGGCCGGATGTGTCCCCGCCGGCAAGCGGTACTCTGACCGCCTGACGGGTCGTCAGATCGGGGGACACCCATGGCCGCCACCGTCACCGACAAGCCCTACCGCCTGCTGATCGGCGGCGACTGGACCGACGGATCGGCCGGCTCGTATCCGATCGTGAACCCGGCGACCGAGGAGACGATCGCCGAGGCACCGGAGGCCAGTGCGGCCGACGCCGAAGCGGCCGCCGCCGCCGCTCGCGACGCGTCCCGGACGTGGTCGGCCACGAGGCCCGAGGCGCGTGCCGAGTTGCTGCAGGCGCTCGCCGACCGGATCCGGGCCGTGCACGAGGACCTGCTGCCGCTGATCATCGCCGAGACCGGCGCCACGGTCTCGGTCGGCTCCCAGCTCCAGGTCCCGCAGGCGACCGCCCGCTTCGAGCGCTACGCCAAGGGCGCGGCCCACGATCTCACCGAGCCGCTGGCGCCGTCGGTGATGCCGTCGACGCCGCTCGCACCGGGCGGCCTCATCGGCGGCGTCGCGCTGCGCCCGCCCGTCGGCGTGGTCGCGTGCATCTCGCCTTACAACTTCCCGCTCGTCAACATGGCGGGCAAGATCGGGCCCGCGCTGGCGACCGGGAACACGGTCGTGATGCGCCCGGCGCCGCAGGACCCGCTCGCGATCCTCGAGCTGGCGGCAATGTGCGAAGAGGTCGGCTTCCCGCCCGGCGTCGTCAACGTCGTGACCGGCTCGTCGCCCGACTCCGCCCAGGCGTTTGTCGACTCGAGGAACGTCGACTGCATCAGCTTCACCGGCAGCACGACGATCGGCGTCAAGATCTACGAGAGCGGCGCCAAGACGATGAAGCGGCTGCTCCTCGAGCTGGGCGGGAAGGGCGCCTGCCTCGTGTTCGACGACGCCGACCTGACCCAGGCGATCACCGCGCTGGTCAGCGTGTGGGGCTTCCACTCGGGTCAGATCTGCACCGCGCCGACGCGGGCAATCGTGCAGCGGGGCGTGTACGACCAGCTCGTTGCCGGGTTGCAGGCGGCGGCGCCGCGCTTGACCGTGGGCGCGCCGACCGAAGCCGACACCGTTGTCGGCCCGGTCATCTCCGATGTCCACCGGGGCCGGATCGAGGGCTACATCGACTCGGGAGAGAAGGAGGGGGGCGAGCTCGTGCTCGACGGGCGGCGCCCGCGGCACATGGACCGCGGCTTCTACGTCGGCCCGACGCTCCTCGCCAACTGCACCAACGGGATGACCGCGGTGCGGGAGGAGATCTTCGGCCCGGTCCTGGTGGTGGTGCCCTTCGACGACGAGGACGAGGGCATCGCGATCGCCAACGACAGCGACTACGGCCTCTACGACTACGTGTTCTCGGGCGACACCGGCCGGGCGTACCGGGCGGCGCAGCAGCTGCAGGCCGGCCACATCGGTATCAACACCGCGCAGCGCAACCACGAGGCGCCGTTCGGCGGCTGGAAGATGAGCGGCGTCGGGCGCGACGGCGGCGACTACGGGCTGCTCGCCTATACCGAGCTCCAGTCGGTGCTGTGGCCCGGGTGAGGGAAGGGAACTGCTCATGGCATACGACCTGGTGGTGACCGGCGGCGAGGTCGTCGACGGGACCGGCGCACCGCGGCGACGGGCCGACGTGGGCGTGCGCAACGGACGGGTTGTCGCGGTCGGCGAGCTCGACGAAGCTGTGGGTGGCGCCCACGTTGTCGACGCCGACGGCATGATCGTCGCGCCCGGCTTCATCGACCCGCACACGCACTACGACGCCCAGCTGTTCTGGGACCCCACGGTGTCGTCGTCGACACTGCACGGCGTCACCACGATCGTCGGTGGCAACTGCGGCTTCACGCTGGCCCCTTTGCGAGCCGAGGACGGCGACTACATCCGCCGGATGATGGCGAAGGTCGAAGGCATGCCGCTGCCCGCGCTCGAGCAGGGCGTCCCGTGGGATTGGGCGACGTTCGGCGACTACCTCAGCCGGCTCGACGGCAACATCGGCGTCAACGCGGGGTTCCTGGTCGGGCACTGCGCGCTGCGGCGCCGGGTCATGGGCGCCGACGCGGTCGGCAACGAGGCCACCACCGACCAGGTCCAGGAGATGACGAAGCTGCTGCACGACTCCCTCGAGGCGGGCGGGCTCGGCTTCTCGACGACCCTCGCGTTCACACACTCGGACGGCGACGGGCAACCCGTGGCGTCGCGATGGGCCTCCCGGGACGAGGTGCTCACCATGTGCGACGCGGTGCGGTCGCACCGGGGCACGACGCTCGAGTACGTGACCGACGGTTGCATGCGCGGCTTCCGCGACGACGAGGTCGAGCTGATGGCGGCAATGACGCTGGCCGCCCGCCGGCCGTTGAACTGGAACGTGCTCACCGTCGACGCCAAGGAGCCCGAGCGCTACCGCGCCCAGCTGGCGGCATGCGAGAACGCCGCTCAGCGCGGCGGTCGTGCGATCGCGCTCACGATGCCCGTGCTCGTCGAGATGAACATGAGCTTCCGCAACTACTGCGCGCTCTTCATGCTCCCCGACTGGGCATCGGTGATGAACCTGCCGGTCCCCGAACGGATCGAGAAGCTGAAGGACCCGGCGACGCGCGAGTGGATGAACGAGCGAGCCCGGTCGAAGGACGCGGGCGTGATGCGGCGGTTGTCGTCGTGGGGCCGGTATCGCATCGGCGACACGTTCTCGCCCGAGAACGAGAGCCTGAAGGGGCGAGTGGTGCACGACCTCGCCCAGGCGCGCGGGCAGTCGAGCTTTGACACGCTCGTCGACATCGTGGTCGCAGATGAGCTCCGCACTGTGCTGTGGCCGCTGCCGCCCGATGACGACGATGCGTCGTGGCAGCTACGGGCCCAGGCGTGGGACCACCCGCTCGTTCTCATCGGCGGATCCGACGCCGGCGCGCACCTCGACCGGATGTGCGGCGCGCCGTACACGACGACATTCCTCGCCGATCAGATCCGGGGTCGGC
>JBOGFL010000202.1:0-5761 GCA_050743285.1 Acidimicrobiia bacterium | reverse complement strand
GGTCGGCTGCGATCTCCCGGCCCAAGCGGCGGACGTGGTCCGCGATGGTGGCGCGCCCGACGAGCGGCGTGGCGTCGTCGGCCCGGGACGGGCTCCTCACTCGGGGAGCGAGTCGCGAAGCGCCTGGCGGAGCAGCGCCGTCCTCAGTATCTGGGCCAGGTCGATCAGGGACGACAGATCCTCCCGGGCCTGGTCTCGCGCCCCGGGATTCCGGTGGCGGAGCGACGAGAGGAGCGCCTGGTCGAACAGCGTCGACTCGCGGTCGGCGAACGTCCGGTACATGCGCAAGTGGCGGGCTTCGATGCCGTGCCGGTAGAAGCCGGCCGCGGCGCGCGCGACCGCGAGCGCGTCGTCGTCGAACAGCACGCGATCACCGGCCTGGATCGGGAGCAGCAGGCCGAATGCCTCGAGGTCGGCGAGCTGGGCGCTGTCGAGGCCGGCCGCCTCCGCAAGTTCGGATCGCGTGAGCGTGCTGCCGGGTGCCGGCCCGGGGAAGTCGTCATCATCCTCATCAGGCACCGCCGACGGCAGCGTCGACGCGCTGCCGTTGCCGTTCCCGGACCGGATCGGCGCGCTGTCGGTGTCTCGTTCAAGGCGCTCCTTGATGACCTTCAGCGGAAGGTAGTGCTCCTTCTGTTGGACCAAGATCCAACGCAAACGTTCCACGTCCGCGCGGTAGAACTTGCGATAACCGGAGGGCGTGCGTTCCGGGTCGATCAGCCCTTGACTCTCGAGAAAGCGGATCTTCGAGATCGTGATGTCCGGAAAGTCCTCGGCCAGCTCGGCGAGAACCTCCCCGATCGACAGGTGCCCGGCATCGCCGCGAGCGTCGCTCACGATTCGGCTTCGCCTCCGACGAACAGGAGTACGAAGCGCCCGATCTGGAGCTCGTCGAACTGCTGGAGGCGCGTCGTCTCGACGCGCTCGTGGTTCACGTAGGTGCCGTTCAGGGACCCCGCATCCTTGACGTCGTATCCGCCGTCGACACGGGTGACGACCGCGTGGCGCCGGGAAACCGTGATGTCGTCGAGGAAGATGTCGGAGTCGGGGTGGCGACCCAGCGTGGTCGACTCCTGCTCGAGCGCGTACCGGCTGCCCGCCCCCGGTCCGCGCCTGACGACGAGGACGCCGAGATCGGGCGGCAGATCGTCGAGCAGGTTGCCGAGCTCATCTTCGAGCTCGTGGCGCTCTTCCAGCAACGCCAGCGAGGCTGTCGTCTCGTCGTCGGGCAACGGCGAGCCGCAAGACGAGCAGAAGTTGGCGCCTGCCTCGTTCTCGTGACTGCAACGGAGGCACCGCATGCCACGCAAGGCTACCGCCGCCTCACCCTCAGGTGGCGGTACAGGTGCCCCTACTCCTGCTCTACCAACGCGCGGTAGCCGGTGACGTCGAGCAGCGTGCCGACTTCGTCGGGCTCGACCATCTCGATCAGGAACATCCAGCCCGCGCCGTACGGCTCGTCGTTGACGCGTTCGGGCTCGTCGGCGAGCGAGTCGTTGACCTCGGCGATCGATCCGCTGACCGGCGCATAGATCTCCGACACCGACTTCGTCGATTCGACCTCACAACAGGACGCCTTCGCCACGACCTCGATCCCCACTTCGGGGAGTTGCACGAAGACGATGTCGCCGAGTGCGTCCTGCGCGTAGTCGGTGATCCCGACCCGGCAGCGACCGTCCTCGACTTTCACCCACTCGTGTTCCTCGGTGTATCGAAGATCTTCGGGGAACTCCATCGTGCCTCCGCGGCGACGTCGAAACGGCGAAGCGTAGCGGTTGACTTTCCTCCAGCCCCCCGTTCGTGCGGGTGTTGGATCAGTACGTCGCCCCGGGACCAGGGTCGACCGCGGTCGTCGACACGACCGCTGCTGCCAACCCGGGCGATTTGCTCGTGGTGCCGGCCGAGGACAATACGTCGTCATCGCCTGCAAGACTGCTGCCTCGAGCGGAGGTGTCATGAGCAACATCACCGAGTCGCCGGAGTGGAGCGCGCTCGTCACCCATCACCAGAAGATCAAGGGAACTCACCTGCGCACCCTGTTCGCCGGCGATCCCCGGCGGGGCGAGAAAATGAGCGCCGAGGCGGGCGACCTGTACCTGGACTATTCGAAGCACCGCATCGACAGCGAGACAATTCGGCTCCTGCTCGCCCTGGCCGAGCGTGCCGGGCTCCAGGGTGGCATCGACGCCATGTTCTCGGGAGAGAAGATCAACATCACCGAGGAACGGGCGGTCCTGCACGTCGCATTGCGGGCGCCGGAAGGCACCTCCATCGTCGCCGACGGCGTCGACGTGGTGACCGAGGTGCACCGCGTCCTCGCCAAGATGACCGACTTCTCCGACCGGGTCCGTTCAGGCCGGTGGAAGGGCTTCACCGGTAACCGCATCCGCAACGTGATCAACATCGGCATCGGCGGATCGGACCTCGGGCCCCGGATGGCGTCAGAAGCTCTCCTCGACTACAGCGACCGGACGATGCAGTTCCGCTTTGTCTCCAACGTCGACGGCAACGACGTGTGGGAGGCCACCCACGACCTCGACCCTGCCGAGACGCTGTTCGTCGTGTCTTCCAAGTCGTTTGGCACGCTCGAGACTCTTAGCAATGCGCACAGTGCCCGCGACTGGCTCCTCGACGCCCTCGGCGACAAGGACGCAGTCCGGCATCACTTCGTCGCGGTCTCGAGCAACGCCGAACGCGTCGAGGACTTCGGCATCGATCCCGCCAACATGTTCGACATGTGGGACTGGGTTGGCGGCCGGTACTCGTACGACTCCGCCATCGGCCTGTCGCTGATGATCGCCATCGGACCGGTCGCCTTCCGGGAGATGCTCGCCGGCTTCCACACGATCGACGAGCACTTCCGCACAACACCGTTCGAACGAAATGTGCCCGTGCTCATGGGGCTGATCGGCATTTGGTACAACAACTTCTTTGGCGCGGAAACCCAAGCGGTCCTTCCCTACAACGACTACCTCGCCCACCTGACGTCGTACTTTCAGCAACTCGACATGGAGAGCGACGGCAAGTCGGTCGACCGCGAGGGCAAACCGGTCCACTGGCAAACCGGCCCCATCGTCTGGGGGCAACCCGGGACCAACGGCCAGCATGCCTTCTATCAACTGATCCACCAGGGAACGAAGCTGATCCCCTGCGACTTCATCGGCTTCTGTCAACCAAACCACGTTGTCGGTGACCATCAGAACCTGCTGATGGCCAACTGCTTTGCCCAGACCGAGGCCCTCGCGTTCGGAAAGACGCGCGCTGAGGTCGAAGCCGAAGGAGTGCCGGCGGCACAAGTTCCGCACCGCACGTTCCACGGGAACCACCCGACGAGCACGATCCTGGCGCCCAAGCTGACCCCTCATGTGCTCGGACAGATCATCGCTCTCTACGAGCACAAGGTGTTCACGCAGGGTTGGATCTGGAACATCAACTCGTTCGACCAGTGGGGCGTGGAACTGGGCAAGGTGCTCGCGACACGCATCATCCCCGAGCTCGATGCCGATCCCGAACCCGATCTCACCCACGACTCCTCGACGAACACGCTGATCCAGCGGTACCGGCGGCTCCGCTGAGCTCCTGGCGGACCCGGGGCTGGGCCTCGGCGCTGCTCGCCGCGCTCCTTGTCGCGGCCGGCTGCTCCGACGACGGTGGGTCGGACGACTCGACGACGACCGACGACACCTCGACCCCGGACGAGCCGGCGGGCGGAAACGACGACATCGGCGACCCGTACGCGCCAGGACTCGGGAACACCGGCTACCAGGCCGAGCACTACATCCTCGACCTCGACTACGACCTCGACGCCGACCACATCGACGGCGAAGTCACGATGGAGGCAGTTGCCGAACAACGACTCGGAGAGTTCAGCCTCGACCTCGACGGGCTCAGCGTGGAGGACGTCACAGTCGACGGCGAGGGCGCCGACTTCGAGCGGGACGACCCCAAGCTCCGCATCGAGCCGGCCGAGCCGATCGCAGCCGACGACCCGTTCGAGGTCGTCGTCGGCTACTCGGGCGAGCCGGGTGCCGCCGAATCGCCGATCGCGCCGTTCGCAGTCGGGTGGTTCACCTACGACCGCGGCTCGTTTGTCGCCTCGGAGCCCGACGGCGCCCAACACTGGTTCCCGGTCAACGACCATCCGCTCGACAAGGCCACCTACACATTCAACGTGACCGTGCCCGGCGACGACCTCGAAGTGGCCGCCAACGGCGCGCTCCGCCGCGTTGACGAGAGCAACAACGGCCGAACCTTCATCTACGAGATGGCGCAGCCGATGGCGAGCTACCTCGCGACGATCGTCGTGGGCGAGCTCGAGGAGCACATCGAAGGCAACGCGGGCAACGTGGCGATCAGGAACTTCTACCCACCCGACCAGGCCGAGGTGGCGCAGGACTATTTCGACCGCACCCCCGAGATGCTGCGCTACTTCAGCCGGGTCTTCGGCGCCTATCCGTTCGACGAGTACGGCGCGGTCGTGGTCGACACCGAGCTCGGGTACGCGCTCGAGACCCAGACCCTTTCCTTGTTCGGGAGCGACATCATCAACGGCGGCAGAGACGTCATCGCCGCCCACGAACTCGCACACCAGTGGTTCGGCGACAGCGTGAGCCCGGGAACCTGGCAGGACACCTGGCTGAACGAGGGGTTCGCCACCTACGCCGAATGGTTGTGGCTCGACTTCAGCCGCCAGGAGGGCTTCGAAGAGAGCGTCACTGATGCCCTCGACCAGTTCGGGGAGGGCCGGGCCTGGGACCCGCCGGGGATACCCCCCGAGGACCGGATCTTCAACCTCTCCGTGTACAACGGCGGCGCCTTGACCCTCGAGGCGCTGCGCCGCACGGTCGGGCCCCAGACCTTCTTCGAGATCCTGCGTAGGTACACCGAGCGGTTCGAGTATTCGACTGCCACTTCACAGGACTTCATCGACGTCGCGGTCGAGGTCAGCGGGGACGAGGACGTCGCCGACCTGCTCGACAACTGGCTGTACAGCGACGTGGTCCCCGAGCTCCCCGACTGATCGGGCAACAATCAGGGCATGCTCGACCGGCGCATCGAGACGGGCGCACAAGTCGACCTCCGCCTGACGCTGGGCCCGCTCCAGCGTGGCCGGGGCGATCCGTGCACCCGCGTCGCGCGCGAGGGCGTGTGGCGGGCGACCCGGACGCCCGAGGGCGCCGCAACGCTTCATCTGGAGCCGGAAGGCCCCGTGGTGTCGGCTCGTGCTTGGGGACCGGGTGCCAGCTGGGTGCTCGAGCGGGTCCCCGACCTGCTCGGCGCAGCCGACGACCCGGGTGACTTCGAGCCGACGCACCCGCTCGTGCGCGATCTCCACCGCCGGATGCGCGGCCTGCGCCTGGCCCGGACCGGTGTCGTCATCGAGGCCCTGGTGCCGTCGATCCTCGAGCAGAAGGTGACCGGAATCGAAGCGCGGCGGTCGTACGCCCGAATCGTCCACCGCTTCGGCGAGCCCGCGCCCGGACCGTTCCCGCTCCGCGTGCCCCCCACGCCGGAGCAACTCGCCGCGCTCCCCTATTGGGCGTTTCATCCGCTCGGTGTCGAGCAACGGCGAGCCGACACCATTCGACGCGCGTGCGCGCAGGCGTCGCGACTCGAGCGGGCGACCACGCTGCCTGCAACGATGGCGCGGAAGTTGCTGACCTCGGTACCGGGCATCGGTCCGTGGACCGCGGCCGAGGTCGGGCGCGCCGTCCTCGGTGACGCCGACGCCGTGAGCGTCGGCGATTACCACCTCCCCCAC
>JBOGFL010000201.1:0-6258 GCA_050743285.1 Acidimicrobiia bacterium | reverse complement strand
GTGTGCCTCTCACATGATGTCAGGCGCGATGCCGGTTTCGACCGCCCCGCGGGGCCTGTAACAGAGCGTTCACGGCTCGGCAACGGGTGGGAAACGGGGCGGCGGGAGCCTGCGGGCGGAGACAGATCGGAGCCGAAAGGTCGAGCCTCGCTAGGCTCCCGGCCCGACGAGCGCATTACCGGGAGGAAGGCAAGTGGAAGATCGCACACCCAGCGATGTGCTGAAGCTGGCGAAAGACAGCGGGGCCGAAGTCGTCGACCTTCGGTTCTGCGATCTTCCCGGCCTCATGCAGCACTTCTCGATGCCGATGCACGAGCTGTCGGAAGAAGGCTTCGACGAGGGCTACGGCTTCGACGGCTCTTCGATCCGTGGGTTCCAGGAGATCCAGGAATCCGACATGCTCCTGGTGCCCGATCCGAACACATCGGTCCTCGATCCGTTCCGCGAGCACATCACGCTCAACATCAACTGCTTCGTGCGCGACCCGGTCACCGGGGAGTCCTACACACGCGACCCGCGCTACGTCGCGAACAAGGCCGAGGAGTACGTCAAGAGCACCGGCCTCGCCGACACGACGTACTTCGGTCCCGAGGCCGAGTTCTACATGTTCGACTCGGTTCGCTTCGACCAGAACCAGTACTCGGGCTACTACTTACTCGACTCGGTCGAAGGCGTGTGGGGCTCTGGTCGTGAGTTCGAGATCGACGGTGAACCCAACCTCGGGTACAAGCCCCGCTACAAGGAGGGCTACTTCCCCGTCCCGCCCATGGACCACTTCCAGGACCTGCGCTCCGAGATGGTCCGGGTCCTCGAGGCGGTGGGCATCGAGATCGAGGTGCAGCACCACGAGGTCGGCACGTCGGGACAGGCCGAGATCGACATGCGATTCGACACGCTGCTGACGATGGCCGACAAGCTGATGCTCTACAAGTACGTCGTGAAGAACGTCGCGCTGCAGCGCGGCGTCTCGGTGACGTTCATGCCGAAGCCGGTGTTCCAGGACAACGGCTCGGGAATGCACGTGCACCAGTCACTGTGGAAGGGCGGCGAGCCGCTCTTCTTCGACGAGAAGGGCTACGCGGGCCTGTCCGAGATGGCGCGGTGGTACATCGGTGGGCTGCTCACGCACGCCCCGGCGATCCTCGCGTTCTCCAACCCGACCACGAACTCGTACAAGCGGCTCGTGCCCGGCTACGAGGCGCCCGTCAACCTCGTGTACTCCCAGCGGAACCGCTCGGCGGCGGTGCGTATCCCGCTGTACTCGAAGAGCCCGAAGGCCAAGCGGCTCGAGTTCCGATGCCCGGACCCGTCCTGCAACCCCTACCTCGCGTTCTCGGCGATGCTCATGGCGGGGATCGACGGGATCCAGAACCGGATCGAACCACCGACGCCGCTCGACAAGGACCTGTACGACATGCCGCCCGAGGAGCTTGCGAAGGTACCGCAGGTGCCGGGCTCCCTCGACGCGGTGCTCGACGCTCTCGAGGCCGACAACGAGTTCATGCTCGCCGGCGGGGTGTTCACCCCGGACGTGATCGAGACGTGGGTCGACTTCAAGCGCGCCAACGAGGTCGACGTCATGCGCCAGCGCCCGCACCCGTGGGAGTTCTACCTCTACTACGACATCTGATCCGCGCCACGGACCGACGCAGAGCCCCTCACCGAGAACGGCGTCAACGAGGGCGACGGGCTCGTGACCATCACCGACGACCCGACGGACAACCCTGGTGGCGCGCCGGCGCCAATGCCGGTCGAGCCCCGCTTCACCGGCTGACCTCGGCGCGCCCCTCGCGCCCGTAGAAGAGGCGTTCGACGACCCGGCGCGCCCGGCGGGTGAGGCGCCGGTAGTCGTCCCGGAGGCTGGTCTGCGGTTGGTGCACGTAGCCGAGGAGCCTCCCCAGGCGGGCGGCTTCCGGTGACGCGGTCGGGAGTGAGTTGGCCGGCGCCCCGCTGAGGAGGAAGCGGGCGTTCCGGGCGCGCGAGCAGAACCGGTACGACTCTTCGAGCGCGCCGGCGTCGGTCGTGTCGAGATGGCCGGCGGCCTGAAGCTCGTGTAGCACGTCCATCGTCGATGGCGTGCGCAACTGGGGATGCGCATTCCCGTGACGGAGTTGGAGCAGCTGCACCGTGAACTCGACGTCCGAAAGTGAGCCCGGACCGAGCTTCAAGTGGAACTGCGGATCCTCGCCGGTCGGGATTCGCTCACGCTCGATGCGTGCTTTCATGCGCCGCACCTCACGCGCCTCGGCGTCGGGGAACTCGTCCCGGTACACTTTCGGCATGGCGAGATCGAAGAACTGCGACACGACGTCGGCGTCACCGGCCACCGGGCGCGCCTTGAGCAGTGATTGGAACTCCCACGTGAGCGCCCAGCGTTCGTAGTACTCGCGGTACCCGCCGATCGAGCGGGCGAGCACCCCTTTCTTTCCCTCGGGGCGCAGGTCGGGATCAACGACGAAGGTCTGCCCTTCCGTCGTCGTGCTCCCGATCTCCCGCAACATCTCGGTGGCGGCCCGTTCGGCAGTGTCGAAAGCCGACGGCGTGTCGCCGTCGTAGACGAACAGCACGTCGAGATCCGATGCGTACGACAGCTCCCGTCCGCCATAGCGGCCCATACCGATGACTGCGAACGGGACGTCCGGTGCAGCCGAGTCGAGCGCGGCGGTGACGCATGCGTCGGCGAGGGCGGTGAGCTCGCGCTCGGTTTCGTCGAGCGTTGCCAACCCGAGAAGGTCACGCGCCGCGATTCGAAGGTGTTCGCGCCGCTTGAACCGACGGAGACCGCTGCGCCGCGCCTCGACGCCGGTGCGCCACTGGAGGGTCTCCCGCGCCTGCTCGACCAGTTCGGCCGCGGTTCGCTCGCCGAGCGCAGCGTCGTCGCCGAGCGATTCGATGAAGTCCGGCTGGCGGAGCAACGCGTCGCCGACCATGCGACTCGAACCGAGGACGCGCATGGCCCGCTCGGCCGCGCCCGGCGCGTCTCGAAGGGTGCGCGCCAGCCACGTCGATCGCGTCGGTCCTTCGGCGAGGCGCCGGAGCTGGAGCAAGCCGAGATCGGGATCCGGGCTCTCTGACAGCCAGCCCAACACGACCGGAAGCAGCTCCTGCATGACCCGTGACCGACGGGTGAGCCCCCGGGTCAGCTCGCCGAGCGCGCGCCGGGTCTGCTCGGCATCGGCAAAGCCGAACGCCGCAAGCCGGGCTTCCACGGCCTCCGGCGGGAGTGGACCCGCGCCGGCCAGCGTGTCGAGCACGGGCGCGAAGAACAGGCGCTCGTGAATCGCGCGGACGGAGCCCTGGTGGGCACGGTGGTCGGCCTCGAAGCGCTCGCGTGAGGTTGTCCCGCCGCTGTCCCGGTATCCGAGGACACGTGCGAGTCGGGTTCGCGCACCATCGTCGAGCGGAAGCGTGTGTGTCTGTTGCTCGTCGTAGAGCTGGAGTCGGTGCTCGACGGTCCGGAGGAAGGTGTACGCGCGAGTGAGGCGGGCCGCGTCCTGCTCCTCGATGTACCCACCGGTGGCGAGCGCTTGGAGCGCGTCGAGTGTCGTCGGTGACCTGACGCTCTCGTCGCGGCGGCCGTGCACGAGCTGGAGCAGCTGGACCGAGAACTCGACGTCGCGGATACCGCCACGGCCACGCTTCAACTCCCGGTCGGCCAGGCCCCGCCGCCGAGTCTCGCTTTCGGCCCGCGACTTCATCTCGCGGATCTCGCGCATGGCGTCGGGATCGAGCGCGTCGGGCCAGACGAACCGCCGGGTCTCGCTGATGAAACGCTCGCCGAGGTCGGCCGGTCCGGCGACGGCGCGTGCCTTGAGCAGCGCCTGGAACTCCCACGTCGCGGCCCAGCGCTCGTAGTAGGAGAGGTAGGAGTCGAGAGAGCGGGTGAGCGGCCCGGCCCGGCCCTCCGGTCGCAGGTCGGCGTCGGTCCGGAACACGATGCCGTCGGCGGTAGGGGCGGCCATCACTTGGAGCACTGCGCGGGCCGCATGTTCGGCTTCGTTGCCGTCGACGGTGTGCACGAACATGACGTCGACGTCACTGGCGTAGTTCAATTCCCGCCCCCCGAGCTTCCCCATCCCGACGATGGCGACCGGTGCCGACGGAGCCGCCACTTCGAGCGCGCCGGCGAGACACGCGTCCGCCAACGCGGCCAGCTCTCTTCCGACGGTCGGGAGATCAGCGGCGCCCAGGAGGTCACGGGCGGCGATGCGGAGCAGTTCCCGCTGCTTCCAACGCCGCAGCGCAGCGGCCGGGTCCGTTGCATCCGTCACTGCGCCGGTGGCGTGCGCTCGGTAGCGGTCAGGGGTCTGCTCGGCGGCGAAGGACGGGTCACGGAGTGGATCGAGCAACGATGCGTCGCGGACAACCGCGTTCGACAGCGAACGGGATGCGACCGCGACGGCCACCAGTCCGTCGCGCACGACATTGGGCCCGGGTTCGCCGAGTTCATCGGCGAGTCCCGGATTGGCATCGAGAACACGCGCCAGCACTGTGCGCGCCGTGTGCGCGTCCGCCGATGCTTCAATCGCGTCGACCAGCGCGGCTTGCTCGAGCGCGGTGTCGACGGTCGCCATCTCACGAGTGTCGCGCCGACCGCGGCCTCTATCCTGTTGGCATGCCTCGCCTTCGAGTAGGCGCCGCCCAGATCAATCTCGTCGTCGGCGACCTCGACGGCAACACCGAGCGCATTCTGGTCGCCTACGAGCAGGCGGACGAGGTCGGCTGCGATGTCGTCGGCTTCCCGGAGCTGGCGATCACGGGTTACCCGCCCGAGGATCTGTTGCTGCGCCCGGCGTTCGCCGCCAGCGCCGGCGAGGTGCTCGAGAAGATCGCGGCCCGCACCGGGCGTTGCGCGGCGGTCATCGGCTTCCCCGAGTTGGGGCGCGATCTCTACAACGCGGCGGCGGTGTGCGCCGGGGGCAAGGTGCACGGTGTGTACCGCAAGCACCTGCTGCCGAACTCGACGGTGTTCGACGAGGAGCGGTACTTCGCCCGCTCGACGGTCGACGGCCCACTGTTCGTGATCTCCGGCGTTCGGGTCGCGATCACGATTTGTGAAGACGCCTGGAGTCCGGCCGGCCCCATCGCGACCCAAGCGGCCGGCGGTGCCGAGCTGGTCATGAACATCAACGGCTCGCCGTATTACGCGGGGCGGCTCCGCGAGCGTGAGACGATGCTCGCGACCCGGGCCGCCGATGCATCGGTGCCGATCGTGTACGTGAACCTGGTTGGGGGTCAGGACGAGCTCGTCTTCGACGGTGGGTCGCTCGTGTTCGACGAGGAGGGTCGGCTCGTGGCGCGGGGTCGGCAGTTCGCCCAGGACCTCCTCGTCGTTGACCTCGATGTCCGGCCGCGGTTTCGCAAGCGGTTGCTCGACCCGCGTGGCCGGGCGACCGCGCCCCCCCTGCCCGAGGTGAAGGTGAGCGAGGCCCGGCTCACCGAGCGCACCTCACCGCCCCGTGTCGAGCCGGCGCTCGCACCGGTGCGCGAGGTCTACGAGGCGCTCGTGCTCGGGACGCGCGACTACGTCAACAAGAACGGTTTCGGCGACGTCCTGTTGGGATTGTCGGGCGGTATCGACTCGTCGCTCGTTGCCACCATAGCCGTCGACGCCATCGGGCCCGACCACGTGGTCGGCGTGCTCATGCCATCGCGCTATTCGAGCTCAGGCAGCGTGAGCGACGCCGAGGCGCTGGCCGCGAATCTCGGAGTCCGCACCCTGACGATTCCCATCGAACCCACGCACACCGCGTTCCTCGACATGCTCGCCGAGGCGTTTGCCGGCGCCGAGTCGGGGCTCGCCGAGGAGAACCTTCAGGCCCGCATCCGGGGCACGATCCTCATGACGATCTCGAACAAGTTCGACTGGCTCGTGCTCACCACCGGCAACAAGAGCGAGACCGCCACCGGGTACACCACCCTGTACGGCGACATGGCCGGCGGATTCGCCGTCATCAAAGACGTGCCCAAGACGCTCGTGTACGCGCTCGCACGCGATCGCAACGAGCGGGCCGGACGCGCCCTGATCCCGGAAGCCGTGTTGGAGAAGCCGCCCAGCGCCGAGCTCCGCCCCGACCAGTGCGACGCCGACTCGCTGCCGCCGTACGAAGAGCTCGACCCGATCCTCGAGGGCTACGTGGAGGACGACCGCTCGGTCGCCGACCTTGTCGACGCCGGCTTCGATGCCGAGACCGTGCGAATGGTCGCCCGTCTCGTCGACCGCAACGAGTACAAGCGCCGGCAAGCGCCCCCCGGCGT
>JBOGFL010000200.1:0-2298 GCA_050743285.1 Acidimicrobiia bacterium | reverse complement strand
TTCGGTGACGATCGCCTCGATCGGGATGCCCTGTTCGAGCATCGCGCCCACGAAGGCCTGATTGACGTGGCCAAGCGCGGGCGCGAGCGCCTGCTCGACCGAGAGGTCCAGGACGGCCTCCTGCATGGGCGTGAGCTCGATGGCTCCCTGTCGCAGCCCGCCGATGGCGCGAGCGACCGCGAGCGTGCGCTCGAGGGCGGTGCCGCTGAGGTCGCGGTGGACACCGACCGCGGTGATGAACCCGATCCCCTCTTCGTAACAGAGGCGCACCTCGGGCCCGAGCATGCGCGGCGCCACCATGCCGAGATCGCCGCCGGGGTCGAAACGGTCGAACGCGAGTGTGTAGCCGCTGGCGACGATGGTGAGACCGTCGTCGGGCCGGGTAACCGGCAGTGACGGAATCACGTCGTCGGGCACGAGCACGCAGACGACGTCGGCCGCGCCGGCGGCGTCGAGATCGCGCGCCGCGAAGCCGTCGGCTTCGGCCTGGTCGCGGCTCGCGTCGGCGCGCACGCACACGCTGACGTCGAGACCGGAGTCGCGCAGGTTCAGCGCCCAGGATCGGCCCTGATTGCCATAGCCGACGACCGCGACCGTTGCGCCTTCGAGCGCGGCAAGATCCGCGTCGTCCTCGTGAAAAATCGTGGTCATGCCGGACGCGTCTAGCCGCAGCGTACGGTGCCGAGCAAGCCGGTGTGATCGGAGACCCAGAACAGTCCGTCGATCGGGTCGTCCAACGGCACGTTGGCGAAGCCCTCGACCGCGAATGTGGCAGCGCAGTCCGGAGCGGCTCGCACCATGAGGTAGTCGATTCGCCCGCTCATCAGGCGCGTGGGGTCGTCGAGACCGGCCAACTCGGTCTGAGCGTTTCCACCCCCGGTGCAGCCGACGCCGGTCGCCGGGTCGCACTCGGCGTTGCCGGCCGCCAGCCACGAGTCGGTGTAGCCGGCATCGACGAACGCCTGGATCGTCGGCTCACCGGGGCGGGCGTTGAAGTCGCCGCCGACGATGGTGGTGCCGGACGGGTCGGCGTTCTGGTCGAGGAACTCGAGGACTTCGAGGCCGTTGCATTGGTTCGTGCGAATGCCGGGCGGACACACCGGCGGACAGCTTTCCGCGTCGCAGATCGGATCGTTGCTGCTGCTCGCGAGGTGCGTCGTGAGGAAGTCGACGGTCCCGATCCCCGAGTCGACCTGCACCCAGTACGCCGTCCACGGAAACGCGGCGAGGTCGGCGAAACCCTGATCGAAGATCGGGAGCCGGCTGAAGATCATTGGTCGGTCCTGGCTCTGCTCGTCCTCCCACGCGAGCTCGTACTCGCCGCCACAGAGCTGATCGAGCGACGGCACGATGAGCTCCTCCTGGCGCGTGCTGATCTCTTGGAGGCCCACCAGCTCGGGACAGCCGGCCGCTTCGATCTGGTCGTAGAGCAGCGCGACCCGGTCGGGAGCGTGGCAGAAGTCTTCCGTCGGACATGACAGGCCGTGCAGCTGATTGAGCGTGATGGCACGCACGCTGTCGGTCGAGACGGGCGGTACGTCGGTGAGCGCATCGGGCCGCTCGACCACGTTGGTCGGTTCTTCGACCGGCGCGTCAGGCGCCTGGTCGGTCGTCTCGTCGCTGCTGTCGCCACCGCCGTCGTCGGAACACGCCCCGATCACCGCGATGGCAACGAGCGCGACGACGATTAGTCGTCGCATGGTTCCCCCCTCGAGCGGCAGACTACCGGAACATGGGCTTGGTCGAGAAGTACCGGAGCTGGACCGACGCCGGCGACGACGTCAGGCGCGTGCCGTCCAAGATCCGACCCCAGGTCGCAGTCGGCGTCGAACTGCCGATCCGGGCGCTGCCCCCCGATCCCAACAACGTCGCGATCGACTGGGCGAGCACCGTCTGACATGGCGCTGCTCGTCGGCGACGTGTTCCGGCAGGCCGCCGACGCGACGCCACACCGGGTGGCCGCAACCGTCGGAGACGACCGCATCACGTTCGCCGAACTCGACCAGGCCTCGAACCGGGTGGCGCACGCTCTCGCCAACGCAGGGGTGACCTACGGCGACCGGATCGCGTGGTGGGGAGACACGTCCATGACCGCGTTGCCGGTGTTCGGCGGCCTCGCGAAGCTGGGCGCGGCCTTCGCGCCGGTCGATGGGCGCCTCGGCCCGGCCGAGGCGGGTGTCGTCGTGGGCTGCGCCCGTCCGCGGCTGCTCGTCGTCGACGAAACGAGACGCGACGCGGGCGAGGAGGCAGCCGCGATCGCGGGCGTGCAGTGCGTCGCCGATCTCGAGGTGCGGGCGG
>JBOGFL010000199.1:0-5327 GCA_050743285.1 Acidimicrobiia bacterium | reverse complement strand
CAGCCAGCGGGCGCGCCGGGGATAACCGAGCCGGCCCCAGGCTGTGATCACCGCGCCCGGGCCGGCGACGGCGGTGGCGGCCGGGTTCGGGAACTCGGCGATGAAGCTCGGCCAGGCGTCAGCGACGCGCGGCACTTGGGTCTGCTGGAGCATCACTTCCGAGACGAGGATCGGCCAGCGGTCGCGCGTCAGACGCCACGCGAGGTCGTGGCGGCCGTGGGCCAGGTACCAGTCGCCGAGCTTGCTCAGGGCCCGATGCCGACCGTGATAACGATCGTCGACCCCTCGTCGACCTCGCTGCCCCCCGACGGGTTCTGCGAGAGAACGCGCCCGTTGCTCTGCGGCGTCGACGGCATCAGCTGTACCTGTACCGAGAACCCGGCTGCCTCGAGCGCGTTCGTCGCCGAGGTCTCGGTCTGGTTCACGACGTCCGGCACCTGCACCTGCTGCGGCCCGGTCGACACCGTGATCGTCACCGTGTCGTCGCGCGGCACCTCGGTGCCCGCGGTCGGGTTCTGGCCGACGACCTGGCCGGCCGGCGCGTTGTCGGGCGTCTCCTGGACGTTCACCCGCAGCCCCGCCTCTTGCAGCATGTTGGTGGCCGAGGTCTGCGACTGGCCGACGACGTTCGGCACCATCACCAACGGTTCCCGAGCGACGGTCAGGGTGATGGTCGATCCGCGGGCGGCGAGCTCGCGGGCGGAGGGCTGCTGCGCAAGGACGGTTCCGGGCGACTCTTCGCTGTCTTCTTCCACCAAGGTGACCTCGAACCCGAGATTGCGGAGTTGTTGCTCGGCTTCACCGGCATCGAGCCCGACGACGTTCGGGACCCTGACCTCCTCGCCGCTCACCGTCAACGTGATGGTGCCGCCCTCCTCGAGTCGCCGGCCCGCCTCCGGGTCCTGCTCGAGCACCGTGCCCGCGGGCTGAGTGCTGTTGTTGTCGGCCTCCTGCACGACAACGAACCCGGCGTCTTCGAGGGTTTGCTGCGCCGTGGCAATTGGTTGACCCACGACGTTGGGCACGTCGACGAGCGTCGTCTCGCTCCCACCGTTGTCGTCCCCGGTGAGCAGGATCCACAGCACGAGCGCGGCCAGGAGGCCCAGACCGATGACGGCGGCGATGATCGCTCCGGTGCGCCGGCGTTTCGGGGGCGGCTTCGTGCGCTCCGGCGGCGGGGCAACCTCGGTCGCGCCCGCGACCTGGGTGGCGGCGGCGGTCGCGCCGGTGGTGCCGGCGACGATGGCGGTGACCGGCTGGCCCCGCTCGTAGCGGATGAGATCGGAGCGGAGTTCGTCGGCGGTCTGGTAGCGCGCGGCCGGGTTCTTGGCCAGGGCGTGCATGATGATGCGCTCCATGGCCGCGGGAAGATCGGCTACGAGCTGCGACGGCGGCACCGGGTCCTCGCGCACGTGCTGGTACGCGACTGCGACCGCGCTGTCGCCGGTGAACGGAGTCCGGCCGGTCACCATCTCGTAGAGCACGACGCCGAGTGAATAGACGTCGGAGCGCCCGTCGACAGGTTGGCCCTGGGCCTGCTCGGGCGAGAAGTAGTTGGCGGTTCCCATCACCGAGCCGGTCTGGGTGAGGTTGTCGCTGGCCCGGCTGCGAGCAATGCCGAAGTCGGCGACGTTGGCCTTGCCGTTTTCGTCCATCAGCACGTTGCCGGGCTTGATGTCGCGGTGTACCACGCCGTTGCGATTTGCGAACGCGAGTGCGGCCGCGATTTGCACCGCGATCTGGGCCGCCTCCGTCGCCGGGAGCCGGCCGCGGGTGCCGAGAAGCTCGCGCAGCGACTGACCCTGCACGTACTCCATGACGATGAAGTAGGTGCCCTGCTCCTGGCCCCAGTCGTAGATGGCGACGATGTTGGGGTGGTTCAGGTTGGCCGCGGCTTGTGCCTCTCGCCGGAAGCGCTCGACGAAGGTCGGGTCGCCCGCGTACTCCGACGACAGCACCTTGATGGCGACCGGGCGGTCGAGCAGCTGGTCGCGCGCGAGGTAGACCTCGGCCATTCCGCCGCGCGCGATCTCGCGAACGATTTCGTACCGGTTCGAGAAGACCCGGGCCACTCGAGCCACCGTCGTTACCCTACTGAACCCCTCGCGCAGCTTCGATGACCGCGCGTGCGATGGGGGCCGCCACTTCGCCGCCGGTGGCCTCGCTCCCGGCGTCGCCCCCGCCCTCGACGATCACCGCCACTGCGACCTGCGGGTCCTCGACGGGAGCGAAAGCGATGAACCAGGCGTGCACCACGCCCTGGACACCGGTCTGCGCGGTGCCGGTCTTGCCCGCGACGGAGATACCGGGGATCGCGGCGGCGCCCCCGGTGCCGTTTTCCACAACCGAAACCATCATCTCGCTGACCGTGAGCGCGGTACTCGAGCTCATCGCCCGCTTCCACGGGTCGGTGCCGATGCGCTTCACCGAGACGTCGTCGACATCGAGGATCTCGGCCGCGACGTGGGGCTTGTTGATCACTCCGCCGTTTGCGACTCCCGATGCGACCAGCGCCATCTCCAGCGGCGTCACCGCCACCTGGCCCTGGCCGATGCCGGCGAGGGCGAATTCGGGGTCGTCGTGGTCGAACTCACTCGTCGGCGGCCCGACGCTGGTGACGGCGCCGGGGTCGAGGTCGATCGGGGGTGACTCGCCGACGCCGAAGCCCCGCATCCCGGCGACGAACGAATTGCCGAGCTCGAGGCCGATCTCCGCGAACGTCGTGTTGCACGACCTGGTGAAGCTCTGAATGAGGTCGCCGCCGCACGACTGGCCGCCGAAGTTCTCGAGTTGGACGCCGTCAGTGAGCGGCAGCGTGATCGACGACACCGAGGGGAACTCGGTCTCGGGCGTGACCACGCCGTCGTCGAGGGCGGTGCCGGCGGTCACGGTCTTGAAGCTCGAGCCGGGGGGGTAGCGCTCGCGGTACGTGCGGGGCAGGTCGGGCTTGGCCGGGTCGGTGCTCAGGGCCTCGAAGTTGGCGTCGACATCCAGCGCGTCGTGGCCGGCGAGGAGATTGGGGTCGTAGGTCGGGTTGGAGTACATCGCGAGCACCCCGCCGGTCGACGGATCCAGCGCGACCACCGAACCGGGCTGATCGCCGAGCGCGTCGCGCGCCGCCTGCTGTACCGCCGACTCGAGCGTGAGCACAACGGTGCCGGTCTGCTCCTTGCCGAGGAGCAGGTCGCGAACGTTGCCGAGCTGGAGCTGCGTCGACCGTCCGACGAGGTCGTCGTTGTACTCCTTCTCGACTCCGGTGTTGCCGACGACGAACGACTGGTAGCCGCTCACCTGCGCATAGAGCGGGCCCTCGGGGTAGAGCCGTTGGAACTCGAACTCGTCGTCGACCGGCACCGACTCGGCGACGACCTGCCCGTCGGCGGTGATGATGTCGCCGCGCGGCCGGGAGAAGTCACGGATGAGGTTGCGCACGTTGCGCGGATCGTTCTCGAGCCGGTCGGCCGCGATGATCTGCAGGTAAGTGAGTTGGCCCACGAGCACGAGCACGAGGATGGTCACCGCGATGCCGACCCGTCGGATCCCGACGTTCACGGCGCGCCCGCCTGCTGGCGCACCGGGCCGCGCGAGGCGGCCTTGTCGGCTTCGGCGACGCTCTCGTCGGAGATGCGGGCGAGCAAGGCCACCGCCACGAAGTTGGCGACCAGCGACGAGCCGCCGTACGACACGAATGGGAGTGTGATCCCGGTGAGCGGAATCACACGGGTGACCCCGGCGACGATGATGAACGCCTGGACGCCGACGATCGTCGTGAGGCCCGCCGCGAACAGCTTCGGGAAATCGCGCCGGGCCTGCACCGCGATGCGGTAGCCGGCACCGACGAACAAGAGGAAGCCGATCAGCACGCCCACGGTGCCGAGCATGCCGAGCTCTTCGCCGATCGCCGAGAACACGAAGTCAGTGGCGGCGTTCGGGATCTTCTCGGGGCTACCGAGCCCGAGGCCCGTTCCCGCGAACCCGCCTGTCCCGAAGGCGAACCACGACTGCACGATCTGGTAGCCCGACGACTCGGCGGTCGTCCACGGGTCGAGCCAGATCTCGACCCGCTCCTGCACGTGGCCGAATATCTGGTAGGCGACGGCAGCGCCGAGCACGAAGAGCAACGCGCAGACGAACACGTAGCCGAGGCGGATCGTCGCCATGTACAGCATGGCGGCGAACACAGTGAAGAAGAGAAGCGACGACCCGAGGTCCTTCTCCAGGACCATGACGACGATGGAGACACCCCACGCCATCAGGAGTGGTCCGATATGCTTGGGATCCGGGAGCCGGATCCGGCCGACACGAAGCGTGCCCCTCGTCAACAGCTCGCGCTTGTCAACGAGATACGCGGCGAAGAACACGACGAGCAGGATCTTGGCGATCTCGCCGGGTTGGAACGTCAGTGCACCGAAGTGCACCCAGAGGCGGGCACCGTTGATCTCGAGTCCGATACCCGGTACGAGCGGGAGCAACAGCGCGATGAGGCCCAGCGCGAGGCACGTGTAGCGGTACCGCTCGAGCACGCGCACCCGGCGTACGAGGACGAGGGTCAGGACGAACGCGGCGACCGCCACCGCGGTCCAGACCGCCTGGAGCCGGGCGAGGTCGCGGTCGAGGCGCGAGATCGTCACGAAACCGATCCCGGTGAGCAGCATCGCCAGCGGGAGGATCGTGCCGTCGGCTCGCTTGGCGAAGCGACGCATGGCCAGGTGGGCGACGAGGAACAAGCCCACCATGGCGCCGAAGAGCAGCCACAGATCAGGCGGAATGTCGGCCTCGTCGGCCAGCGCCACGAGCATGTAGCCGCCGCCCGTGATGATGACGGCCAGCAGGCCGAGCCCGAACTCGCGAGCGCGGCGGCGCGAGGCGCTGATCATGGCGCTGTCGCGGCGGCGGGCGCGGTCGTCGTCGTCGTGCTCGTGGTGCTGGCGCGGTTCTGGCGCTGTCGCCGCTCACGTTGTTGCTGTTCCCGCTGTCGCTGCTCGCGCGCTCGTTGTTCCTGCTGCTCCTGTCGCTGTTCTTCGCGCTCGCTTTCCGTCACGCTCTCTTCGAGGCGTTCGACGTATGCGTCGGCGGATCCCTTGGACGAGAACTGCTTGCCGTCGGCGAGGTCGCGTCGCTGCGCCTCGGTGAGCCGGTCGGAGTCGAGATCGGTGCGGCGCTCGACGGTGGGGTCCCAGAAGAGCAGTCCATCGGGCAGGCCCCGGTACACGGTCACGGTCGTGCCGTCGAGCCCGACGAAGTAGTTGCTGCGCGCGTACCAGGCAGTGGCGCCAATCCCGAATCCGATGATCAGGAGAACGGGCAGCGCGATGAGCGCGGTGCGC
>JBOGFL010000198.1:0-4563 GCA_050743285.1 Acidimicrobiia bacterium | reverse complement strand
GTCGCGGTGCTGGGCGCAGCCTCCCTGTCGTTCATCGACTGAGCTCCCAGCGCCACACCGGCCCGGCGCCGGTAACGGCGATCTCGCCGACGAACGTGAAATCCAGGTTCTCCAAGAGGTGGTTCGAGACGTTGGGTTCGGCGAGGGTGTGCGCAACCACTGTGTGCACGCCGGCCTGCGTCGCCTGTTCGATCATCAACATCGCCGCATCGCGAGCGTGACCCTTGCGGCGACGGGCCGGCGCCACCGAGTATCCGATCTCGACCCGGCCGTCCTCGGGCGGGCCCTTGAACCCGCCGAAGCCGACGAGCTCGCCGGCCTCGGGATCGACGACGAGATGAGACCCCCACGTGGGATCTGCACCTTCGGCAAGTGCGTCACGAATGGCCGGCAAGACCTCGGGAGAGTCGAGATAGCCAGCGACGACCTTCCACCCGTACCGAGCAGTGAACTCCTCATCTCCCATCAGCAGCGCGTCTGCGTGTTTGCGCGTGACCGGAACGATCTCGATCACCGGCCGAGTCGGCCGGCGGCGTCGGCCCACAGTGCGGCAACGGTCTCGGGATCGGCGGTGGCCAGATCGACGCTGCGGTCGGTCGCGAGCGCCTCCATCACGACGAACCGCGCCCGAAAGCGGGCCGACCAGCCGCGCAGGGCCGACTCGGCATCGATGCCGTAGGCCCGGGCCAGCACGACCGTCGCCGCCAATACCTCGCCCAGCGTCTCCTCGATCGCCTCGGGGCCGGCGGCCGCGGCGCGACCGGCGGCGTCGCGCAGTCGAGCGGTCGCGGTGTCGGCGTCCCCGGGATCGAGGCCCACCGCGGCCGCCTTGCGGTAGAGCTTGTGGGCGTAGAGCAAGGACGGGAGGCCGGGGCCGACGCCGTCCATGAGCGACTCGCGGCCCTGCTCCTCTTTCTTGATCTGCTCCCAGTTGCGCATCACGTCGGCCGTGGTCCTGGCCTCGGTGTCGCCGAACACGTGCGGGTGTCGGTTTACGAGCTTGTGGTGGATCCCACGGGCGACGTCGCCCATGTCGAACGCGCCCGCCTCTTCCGCGAGCACGGCGTGGAAGACGACCTGGTAAAGCAGGTCGCCGAGCTCGTCCTCCAATGCCGCGTAGTCACCGGGATCCACTTCTCCCTCGGGCGCGCTCGGCGGCAGCACCTCCACCGCCTCCACCACCTCGTACGCCTCCTCGAGCAGATAGCGGGTGAGTGAGTGGTGCGTCTGCTCCGCGTCCCATGGACAACCACCCGGTGCCCGCAGCGTGTGGGCAAGGTCGAGCAGGGCGGCCAGCTCGGCGACCGGGCCCGCGGGCGGGGTGTCGACGTAGAGCGCGGTGAGGTGGTCGGGCTCGACGCCGCGGTCGAGATCGGCGAGCGCCGCAGTGTCGATACGCTCGCCGGGCAGGCCCAGATTCGTGAGGACGGTCACCTCAGTCGCGGGATCGAAGGCGTCGAGCAGGGTGAGCTTCGCGTCCGAGAGCGCGGCCGCGCTGTCGACCTGTGCGATCAACATCGGCCCACCCGTTGTGAGATCGGCCGCCGTCAGGGCGGCGCCGTCGACGACGCGAGCGCCGTGCATGGGGTCGACGCCGAGCCGCGACCACGCCAGCTCCGCGAACGACAGTCCGGGTACGAGCTCGAGCTCGATGGTGCCGGCCTCGGCCCGCTGCCGTAGCAGTGCGACGCTGCGCTCGGCCAGAGCGGGGTTGCCGGGAACCGCGTAGACGACCTCGCGCGCCGAGCGCGCCACCTCGACCAGCGCGGTGACGATTCCCGTGTACACCTCGTCGAGATCCAGCGCCTGCTCGTAGAGTTCATCGAAGCTCCGGAACGCGATCCCGTCGAGCTCCAGATCTTCGACCGCCGGGTGTCGCCTCGTCCGTACGAAGCGCACCGCGACACGCTCGATCACCTCGCGTGCGGCCGGGAGCACGAGGTCGCCGCCCGCCGGGCCCAATCCGACGACGACGACCCGCCCGCTCACGTGCGCGTCGGGGGCACGACCGCGGCGTCGTCCTTCGACCACCGGCCGAACCGGGGATCCACGTCGACGTCGGCGTCCATGAACAGCTGGCCGAGGGCGGCCTGATCCTGGACCACACCCTGGAGCGCCACGAAGCCGGCCAGCCGGTCGATGAGACGGTCCTGGAACGACTGCGGGAAGTCGGCGAAGGCCTCCGGCGACCCGAACGCCTGCTGCGCCTGCTGTTCGGCTTGCTCCCGATCAGCGTCGGTCACATCGACGTCGCGGCGCGCCAGCTCCTGGTCGACGACTGTGCTCTGCACGATGAGCGTGAGCCAGTCGGCCGAGTAGGCGGAGTTGATGGTTCCCGGGCTCCGGGTCAGCGCTCCGGAAGGAGCTTGGCTCGTCGCTTCGGCGAGAACGTCGTTGTCGCGCAGGGCCTGGAGGTCGTCGTCGACCGACGATCGCGACACGTCTTCGCCGTTCACGGTCAGCGCCGACGACTGGAGGTCGTCGCACGCTCCGGCCAGACCCCCGACGGTGAGCACGACGACAAGGAGACCGGCGCGTGTCATGGTGCGGCGGACACTACCGGCGCCGCGTCCTCTCGGGGCGCCAGTTCCTCGAGCAGCCCGACCAGGGCCGCGGCCGTCTCGGCGCCGCTCACCGCCAGCGGGATCACCACCTCTTCGGGCTTCACCACCGAGCCGGGGGCGATGCGCCGCAGCCGCGCCTGTTGCGACGCCAGTAGCTCGAGCCCGCCGAGGCGGGCCACCCCGCGCTGCACCGTTACCGTGCGCACGCCCAGCCGCACACACTCAGCCCGGAGGCGGGCGACCGCCAGTAGCGCGGCGGCCGGCGGTGGCGGCGGTCCGTAACGGTCCTCCCACTCGGTGCGCACGTCGTCGACGTCGGAGGGCTCGGTGACGGCGGCGAGCCGACGGTAGGCCTCCATGCGCACGTCGTCGCGCTCGATGTACTCCCGCGGCAGGTGCGCGTCCGCGGGCACGTCGATCGTGACCTCGACCGGAGCGGGGGGCACCTCACCGGTCAGCTCGCCGACGGCCTCCGTGACCATCTGGCAGTAGAGATCGAAGCCGACCGCCGCGATGTGCCCGGACTGCTCGCCGCCGAGGAGGTTGCCGGCGCCCCTGATCTCCAGATCGCGCATCGCGATCCGGAAGCCCGAGCCCAGCTCGGTGAACTCGCCGATGGTCTTGAGACGCTCGTATGCCTCTTCGGTCAGCTTCCGGTCGGGCGGATGCAGCAGGTACGCGTACGCCCGTTGGCCGCGGCGCCCGACACGACCCCGAAGTTGGTAGAGCTGGGCGAGACCCAGCCGGTCGGCGCGGTCCACGACGAGCGTGTTGACGGTGTGAATGTCGAGCCCGCTCTCGACGATCGTCGTGCAGACGAGTACGTCGAGCTCGCGCTCCCAGAAGTCGAGCACCACCCGCTCCAGACGGTTCTCGTCCATCTGGCCGTGGGCGACGCCGACCCGTGCTTCAGGGACGAGCTCACGAACCAGCTCGGAGACGTGCTCAATGTCGCGCACGCGGTTGTGGACGAAAAACGCCTGGCCCTCGCGCAACAGCTCGCGGCGGATCGCCTCGGCCACGGCACGGTCGTCGTACTCACCGACGTAGGTGAGGATCGGCTGGCGAGCTTCGGGGGGCGTGTTGACCAACGACAGATCGCGGATGCCGGTAAGCGAGAGCTCCAGCGTGCGGGGGATCGGCGTGGCGGTGAGCGTGAGCACGTCGACCGCCGTCTTCAGCTTCTTGATCCGCTCCTTGTGCTGGACCCCGAAGCGCTGCTCCTCGTCGATGACGAGGAGCCCGAGGTCCTTGAGGCGGACGTCGTCGGAGAGAAGGCGGTGGGTACCGATGACGACGTCGACGGAACCGTCGGCGACGGCCGCGACCACCTGATCCTGCTCGGACGGGGATAGGAACCGGGACAGCACTTCGACCCGCACCGGGTATCCGGCGTAGCGCTCGCGAAATGTCTGGCCGTGCTGGCTCGCGAGCAACGTGGTCGGGGCAAGGACCACAACCTGCTTGCCGTCCTGCACCGCCTTGAACGCGGCGCGCACCGCGATCTCGGTCTTGCCGTACCCGACGTCGCCGCACACCAGACGGTCCATCGGGACCGGCCGCTCCATGTCGGCCTTCACCTCCGTGATCGCCTGGAGTTGATCGGGCGTCTCCTCGTAGGGGAACGCATCCTCGAGCTCACGTTGCCAGGGCGTGTCGGCCGCGAACGCGTGCCCGGGCGTCGCCAGGCGGGCGCGGTACAGCGCGACGAGTTCCTCGGCGATGTCGCGCACGGCCCGTCGCACGCGGGCGCGCGCCCTGTCCCAGTCCGCGCCCCCCATGCGGTTGAGCGTCGGCGTGTCGCCGCCCGTGTAGCGACGCACCGCGCCTACCTGATCGGTCGGTACGTAAAGCCGGTCGCCCCCGCGGTACTCGAGCAGGAGGTAGTCGCGCTCGACGCCGCCGATGCCACGGGTGACCATGCCCGCGTAGCGGCCGACGCCGTGCTGGGAGTGGACGACGTAGTCGCCGGGCTCGAGTGCGTCGTAGAGGTCGGGGC
>JBOGFL010000197.1:0-8047 GCA_050743285.1 Acidimicrobiia bacterium | reverse complement strand
TACGTCAGGTGCGTCGCGGGCGGAGACAGGCGAACCGACTCTTGGACCAAGAGTCGTGATTCGCCTCCGCTGAACAACGGCGTGCCGGCACCGAGAAGCACGGGCACCAGGTAGAGGCGGAGTTCGTCAACCAGCCGCAGTTCTACCGCCTGACGCCCGTCGTCGCCGCCGCCCATCACCGAGCAGTCCTTTGCCGCCGGCGGCGGCCGCCTCGCCGCGCTCGAGGTCTCGGCTGGTGATGACCGTGGCCGGCCCTTTCTGCGCGAGCTGCGCCGCCGTTTGCTTGCCGTCCCCTGCGTTGCCTCCGGTGATGATGACCACCTCGCCCATGTCGGTCACCAGTGCCTCCAAGTTCGGCGCGCGTCAACGGTGAGCAAGCGAAGGCGTCGAACCTGATCAGGCGGCCCAGGTCTCCCGGCTGCCTATGCCGTACATGGCCACGTAGAGCGCCCGGGTGGGGTGCACGGCCACGAACACGGTGTCTGGGGATGCGTCAGGGCCGCCCGGCGCGAACTGGTCGAGGTCGTAGGTGAACACGCCGTTCCACAACCGATACTTCGTGTCGAGATCGGCGTGGATGTCGGCTGCGCCCCAAAGCTCGACGCCGTCGCCTGCCTCGGTCACCTGCCAATGCATTGCCACGTTGGGGTGGCGGGCGATGTTGCGTGCCTTGACGCTCGTCGCACCGGTCATGAACCAGATCGTGTCGGCCTCCCACGCGGGGTGTACGGGAGCGACGTCGGGGTCGCCGTCGGAGCCGACCGTTGCGACATGCGCGAACGGGCTGAGCCGGGCACACTCGCTCTTGATTCCTTCGAGATCCATTCGGGTCGCCCTCTCATCTAGATGTCGAGGATGGACTGTACGGTCCACTCTGGCTCCTCCTGAGTGGACTGTCAAGTCCAGTCTTCGTAGCATGGGAACTAGTGGAAGACGCCGGGACCGAGACGCGCCGCACCGCACGCGGCAGAGCCACGCGAGCTCGGATAGTTGACGCGGCGGCTGACCTCATGTTTCTCGGCGGAGTCGCCTGCACCAGCCTCGACGAGGTGCTCGCCGCCAGCGGCACGAGCAAGTCGCAGCTCTACCACTACTTCTCCGACAAGGACGACCTGGTGCTCGCGGTCATCCGGCGCCAGACCGAGCGCGTGTTCGCCATGCAAAAGCCGTACCTCGCGGAGCTCGATTCGCTCGCGGGGCTGCGTCGCTTGTGCGACGCGTCGATCGAGTTGCAGCGGCAGCTCAACTGTGTGGGCGGCTGCCCGATCGGATCGCTGGCCGCCGAGCTGGCCGAGTCGCCACAAACACGCGCGCTTCTCGCCGAGAGTTTCGAACAGTACGAGTCCTACCTCGTCGCCGGGTTCACAGCCATGCGCGACCGGGCCGAACTGAAACCCGGAGCCGACCCGGCCGACCTGGCCACCGCCGTGATAGCCGCAGTGCAAGGCGGTCTGCTGCTCACTCAAACCACGCGCACCACCCGGCCGCTCGAGCTCGCCCTCGACATGGCACTCGACCACGTCGCCGCGCAGCTCCGCTGACCGCCGCACTCGCGCAACCCGACGGCTTCGCGGCGCTCGGCCGCGCTGGCTGCCACCCCCGGGCATGAGTGAAGGTTCCCGGGCTGCCCGGGCGGGACTGCGGCTACGCCGGATCCACGTCGCGATGGCCCTCCTTTCTCCCCTCTCTTCTCTCGTGTTGAGACCGGGGGAGCCACTACCGAGTCATCGGGCTCGACATATGTCGATATAGACATATAATCTGCCATGGCTCGAGCTGCAACGACCACCGATACATTCAATGCCGTCGCCGAGGCGAGTCGACGCGAGCTGCTCGACGCCCTGGGCACCGGGGAGGCGACGGTCGGCGAGCTCGTAAGCCGGGTGCACTCGAGCCAGCCGCAGGTGTCGAAGCACCTCGGCGTCCTGCGGAGTGTCGGAGTCGTACGGGTCCGCGCTGACGGGCGGCGCCGCTGGTACCGGGTCCACGGCCCCGCCTTGAAGCCCATCCACGACTGGGTCCGCACCTTTCAACGCACGTGGAACACCCGTCTCGACCAGCTCGACGAACTGCTCGCCGAGCTCCAAACCGAGGAGAACGCACAATGAGCGCGACCGGCAACACCACCGGCAATCGTCACGGCACGGCGGTCATCGCCTTGCCGTCGGACACCGAGATACTCATCACCCGCGTCTTTGACGCCCCGGCCAACTTGCTTTTCAAAGCGTGGACGACGCCTGAGCTCGTCAAGCGCTGGTGGGGCTTCGAGACATCCGAGTGGCTCGTGTGCGACATCGACCTGCGCGTCGGCGGGCAGTGGCGTTGGGTGGTTCGCGAAGGCGACATCGAGGTTGGGTTTCACGGCGAGTACCGGGAGATCGAGCCCCCCGGCCGGCTCGTTGCCACCGAGGTGTACGAGGGATTCCCGGACGGCAGCGCGTTGAACACGATGACGTTTGCGGAAGTCGACGGCGTCACGACCATGACAACCCTGGTTCAGCACTCGTGCCAGGAGCACCGCGACGCCCACCTTGCCTCCGGTATGGAGAGCGGGATGCAGATCTCGTACGACCGCCTCGAGGACGTCGTCCGAGCCGGACTGGCCGGGGATCCCCCTAGCCACGTCGGGGGACAACAGTAGTGACCGCGGCGCGCGTCGATTAGTCGTGCGAGCGTGCGGTCTCCTCGGCCGCAAGGTTGCGCTCGACCTCGGCGCGTTCAAGACGGCGTCGACCTCCTTCCCTTAGTGAACGCGTGCGGGCTACGGATGCGGCTCGCGCTCAGACCTCGACACCTCTCCGTCCTCACGCTACGTTCTCCCGGCCCGGAGGTGTACATGAGCATGAATCGACGGCTCTGCAACGGCGTGATTGTCGGGGCAATCTCGAGCGTTTGCTTCGGGGCGGTTCCGGCCGCGGCGCACACCGGCGGTCCCATCTCCGGACTGTCAAGCGGATTGCTGCATCCATTCCTCGGCGTCGATCACCTGTTCGCTATGGTCACGGTGGGCATCTTGGCCGTGACATGGGGCAGGCTCGTCACCGTTCCCGCCACGTTTCTCGCGGCAATGGCTACCGGTGGTGCACTCGGGATCGTTGGGCTCGCACTGCCGTTCGGAGAGGCGGCGATCGCCCTTTCCGTCGTCGCCCTCGGCGCGGCCCTGGTTGCGGGCCAGACGCTGCGCCCCAACTACGCGATCGGCATGGTCGCACTTGCGGGGCTTGTCCATGGGCACGCGCACGGCGCCGAAGCGCCGGACGCCGCCCACCCTGTTGTCTACGTCACCGGCTTCGTACTTGCGACCGCGGCGCTTCACCTTGCGGGCGTCGCTTCGGGGAATGCCATGCGGACGCGTCCCGCAACTCGCGCCGCGATCGGTGCGCTCGTCTTCGGGCTCGGCGCTGGGCTGCTCGCCCCGGTGATCTGACGGCGTCGTTTGGACGAAGGAAATGAGGCTGTCGGGCGAACGCGCCGTCGCGGCGTCCTCCGGGCGCTCGACCTTCCCTCCGCGGGACCTGGCGCGACGTCGAGGCGGGTAGGTGAAGTGCCCCGCCGCGCCCCTTGATGGGTCCGTAGCTGTCGGAGGGGTCGGCTAGACTTTCGAACAGACGTTCGGGAGCTGGATGGGCTGCCCGAAGATCCTTCCCCCGACTTCCCTGCACTTCCCCGTTGGCGTGCCGCGCACGAAGGGAGGTGCGGTGAGCGGGTTGTGGTCAGAGCTCGACGAGCTTGCGAGCGAGTACCTGCCTGATTTGGACACGGACACGTTGGGACAAGACATCGTGATGCTCGGGATCGCGATCGAGCGTCTCGAGGCTGAGCGGGTGCGCCGGGTCTCGGTGTTCGACCGGCGAGGGGGCCATGCCGACGAGGGATCGCTGTCCACGGCCTCGTGGCTGGTGGCGCGTTCCCATCTCGCGCCCGGAGCCGCGAAGCAGCGGGTCGACCTCGGCCATCGCCTCGAGAACCTTCCGAAGATCGCGGAGGCGTTCGCGGCGGGTTCGATCGGCTACGGCCAGGTCCGCGTCGTGTGCGATGCCACCAAAGACCTTGACCCGGAGTTCGTCGTCGACTCCCAGGAACCCCTTCTGGACGAGTCGCGGCGTTGTGAGCCGCGCAAGCTCGAACGGCGCCTGACGCACTGGCGCCACCGGGGCGACGCCGCGACCGAGGTCGAGCGGGCGCGCAAGCAACACGCCCGGCGGGAGCTCAAGATCGCACCGAAGGCGGGAGGGATGTTCGGCGTGCAGGGTGACCTCGACGCCGAAGGCGGAGCGATCGTGCTCACGGCGCTCGACGCGCTGAGCGCACCCGACCCGAGCTACGGAGAGGCGCGCACACCTGCGCAGCGTCGGGCCGACGCGCTGGTGGAGCTTGCGCGCCGGGCGCTGGACGCCGGCGATCTCCCCGACCGGGGTGGGGAACGCCCGCACCTCGCGGTGACGGTGCCGCTCGACACGCTCATGGGCCGGCCGGGCGCACCGGGCGCCGACCTGGACTGGAGTGGCGTCCTCACCGGCGAGGCGGTCCGCAGAATCTCGTGTGACTGCAAGGTGCACCGCGTGATCACCGACGGCGCGAGTCAGCCTCTCGACGTCGGGCGCGCCACGCGCGTTCCCTCGGCGGCGCTGCGTCGGGCGCTCGTGGTTCGAGACCGTGGCTGCGTGTTCCCCGGCTGCGGCCGACCCGCGGCGTGGTGCGACGTGCACCACCTCGTCCACTGGACCAAGGGCGGTCCCACGTGCCGCGACAACTGTGTGCTGCTGTGCAGCGCGCACCACCGAATGGTCCACGAAGACGGCTGGGACCTCCGCCGGGGCCGCGACGGCCGGATCCTCGTGCGGCCCCCGCCGCACGTCATGCGACGTTGACCCGCCGCCGATGATTGGCGTATACCGCCATACCGCGTGTTGGGTGCCACCAAGCACGTAGAGCACCGGTAGAGCGGTTGATTTCGTCGTCACCGCCACCTGTCGTAGGCCTGTGGTCAACTTGACGCGATGGGCGAGCGCAGCAAGACCCACCACTTCCTGCCTCAGCTGATCTTGCGCGGATTCGCACGGGCGGACCGCGTGATGACCATGGAGCTCGCCGACGGACGCTCGTACCTCAGCCCGTTGCCAAGGCGGCCGCGCAGAATAACTACAACACCATCGAACTCGACGATGGCACTCAGTCCGACATCGCCGAGCGCCTCATCGCCGACGAGATCGGGGGTCCAGCGGCAGCGGTCTTCGCACGCATCGCCGCCGGCGGATGGCGTGCCCATGCGGCAGAGCGGGCTGTCGTGGCGCGGTTTCTGGCCCGGCAGTACGTGCGGATCCCTTGGCGACGGGCTCAGTCCAACGCGATGGGCTGATTGAACGATGGCTGGACGGCAGTGCCCCCGGCGGTGCCTTCGATGCCACAATCCTGGTCGGCAGACGCAGGGTTCGACGTGGTAAACGAGAGACGGAGACCTGGTTCTGCTCGTTCGACGGCGTCGTCCGTTCTCGAATGGTCCGGATCGCTACGCGCGTACCGAATGCGCTGCTTGCTCACTCCGAGCTGGCGCGTAGCGCGGGAAGGTGTAGTGCGTCTGCCTGCGGTGGCAGTCCGGGATCTTGCTCGTCGGCGTCGAATGCCAGGGTGATCACCTGACCGTTGGCGACAGGCCATTCGCTCGGATCCCCGCGCTGCTCGGCGCCATCCACCCACCATTTCAGCATCGCGGCCTGGCCATCGGCGCAGCGGTCACCGTTCCGATGCTCGCTGGTGTCCCAGACGCTGAGATGCTCTTCGCTGATGCTCCACCCGCCACCTCGCATGAATGCACCGAGCGTCGCTCGGGCGCCGGTTTCACCGTGGGCGTCCGGGTGGACGTAGACCAAGCCGTCGGCATGCGAGTGCACTGCCAAGTCTGCGGATGTGTTCGGCGCATTGGGCAGCCATGTCCCGCAGACGTACACGCCCATTGCGGCGGTCCAGAAGTCGCCGATCGCGGGGCCGTCCACATCGGGCTTGGCCGGTGCATCAAGCTCGATCGGCAACGGCTGCTCGACCAGCAGCGCCGCCGCGACGGCACGAGCCTGATCCTCCGTCAACTCTGGACCGATAACGGACTGCAGCGCCGGCAGGCCTGGTTCGAACGCCAACAACACGGCATCGTCTGCGACGACGGCGACCAGCGCGGCCGCGGTCGTTGTGAGGGCTTCGCGAAACGCTTGATACTGCTCTGGATCGATCGCGATCGTCACCTGCCAACCGGCATCGCCGAGTTCCGCGGTTGCATCGGCGATCGCGCTCACTCCGGTCACGACATCCCCGAGGTCATAGCAACGGACCGCATCGCCTTCGCCCACCACGCCTCGGTCGCGGCACGGCCCGATGGTCCACGATGTCACCGCTCTGATTGTCGTCGCGCCAGGACGCACTGCGGCTTCAAGCTCGAAGGGATCGACGTCCCCGACCAACGAGAGACCACTCGGCTCAACGGTCGCAACGATGCCGGATCCGTTCATCCGAGCGAGCCGTTCCGTGACGATGCTGGCTGCTTGTTCGCGCAGCTCTGGCGACACTTCCGAGACGGCGGGCAACGTCGTCTCGCCTCCACTTTGCTCGGCCGGTCCGCCCGCAGGGTCTTCGGAGCATGCACCGCACGCAATGACGACCAGGGCCGCAAGCATGTACGTCCGTCGACGGCGTCGCATCGGTCTGATCCTCGCGTGGCAGAGGCGGCAGTTGCTAGTGGAGTCCCCGTTCGCTCGCCGCGAGGAATGAGACCAACTCATCGATATGGGTCTGCGAACCCGTCATCAGTCCGCCGTGCGCGGCGCTCACGGCGCCCCGAATCTCGATGAACCTACCTCATGGGAGCAGCGCACATAACTGCGATCTGCGCTCGAACTCGGCGCACCGAATGCACGTACCGAACATCATCATTTGGCGCCACCAGGCGCGCCATATCGGCACGTCGGCGTGCGAGGCGGCGACCCGAGCGGGCAATCGGGCGCGCGCTCCGACGGTGAGCACCAGCCTTGCCGTCGAAGCCGCTCCCTCGTCACCCCCCGGCGATCAGGGACGCGCGGTCGGTCGTCAACTCGCGGCCGCTCGGTCGCCAGCGGATCCATCGCTCGGGAACCATACGATGGGCCGGGTGACTGAGTTCCCTTCGTACTGGCGGAGCGCAGCCGAGGACGGGGCGATGCAGGACGCGCACCGCTTCGTCTGGAAGGCGATGCTCGACACCATCGACGCTGACTTGGCGGGAAAGAGAGTCTTGGATGCCGGGTGCAACCGGGGAGGCTTCCTGCGCCTTCTTTGCGACGAGTACGAGATAGCCGAAGGGCATGGCTACGACCCCGCATCGGCTGCGGTCGACGACGCCCGTCGCCTCGCAGGACGCCGACCCTTGAGCTTCGAGGTTGCCGACACCGTGCCGGCCGGTTGGCGAAGCTTCGACGTTGCATTCAGCCACGAGGTCCTCTACCTCATTCACGACCTGTCCGCGCACGCGGAAGCAATCTTCGAGGCGCTGGCGCCTGGCAGCTCGTACTACGCCGTCATTGGTGTGCACGCCGCGAGCCCGCTCATGGCCGAGTGGCATCACGCCCATTCCGAGGAGTTGCAACTCCCCAAGCTCTACACCATCGACGAGGTAGCTGGTGTGTTGGGCGCAGCCGGGTTCGAGGTTGCCGGCGCGCGCCTCAAGATCGGTTTCGTTCCAGTGTCGGGACACGCCAGCGCCGACCGCGGGGGGACTTCGCCGGCCGCTTCTCCACCAGGTCTCCTCCGATGGCTCGAGTACTACAACGACCAAAAGCTCCTTATGCGGGGCAAACGGCCGCCGCTTGACCGATGATGAGAGGCCTGCCATCTCCAGCCGTTGCGTGACCCGTCGACATTCCAGCGTGGCCGGCTCCACACCCCGACGGCCGGCTCTTCGGATGAGCCACTCCCGGACCCGAACCAACGCTAGAACCCGCCGCCCTGCCAGCCCAGCAGCGACGTCATCACACACCCCAACACCAAGCAAGAAGCGGTCTTGACAACAAAGAGGAATTCGTTC
>JBOGFL010000196.1:0-6410 GCA_050743285.1 Acidimicrobiia bacterium | reverse complement strand
GAGCTCCGGAGGCAGTTCCTCGGGAAGCGCTCGCCGATGGCCCGGGTCAACGAGTCGATCAAGGACCTCCCGCCCGCGGACCGGCCCGAGCTCGGGAAGGCGGTGGGTTCCTACAAGGAAACGGTGTCGGCCCTCCTCGAAGCCCGCGGGGAAGCGCTCAGCGGCAACGCCGGCGCGCCCACCCGCGAGCAGCTCGACCTCACCGCCGGCGGCCACGGCCGTACGCGCGGGCACCTGCACCTCGTGACTCAGGTGCGGCGCGAGCTCGAAGACGTGTTCATCGGCCTCGGCTTCCGGGTCGCCGAAGGACCCGAGGTCGAGCTCGACTGGTACAACTTCGAAGCCCTCAACATGCCGCCCGCGCACCCGGCGCGCGACATGCAGGACACGATCTACGTGGAGTTGGGGGACCCGCAGCAGGTGCTGCTGCGGACACACACTTCGGCGGTGCAGGCCCGGGTGATGGAAGCCCGGCCGCCGCCGGTGTACATCGTGGTGCCGGGTCGCACCTTCCGGAAGGAGACCCTGGACGCCCGCCACTCGCCGATGTTCCACCAGATCGAGGGACTCGTCGTCGACCGGGGGATCACGATGGCCGACCTCTTCGGCACCATCGAGGCGTTTACGCAGACCTACTTCGGGCCCACCATCCACGCCCGCTTCCGGCCCGACTTCTTTCCGTACACGGAGCCGTCGGCCGAATACGCCGTCACCTGCATCTTCTGTGAAGGTGCGGGCTGCTCGGTGTGCTCGCGCACGGGATGGATCGAGCTCGGCGGGTGCGGGATGGTCGATCCCAACGTGTTCCGGGCCGTCGGCTACGACCCCGAGAAGTTCACCGGATTCGCGTTCGGCTTCGGTCTCGAGCGTATGGCGATGATCCGCTTCGGGGTCGATCGCATCAAGACGTTCTTCGACAACGACGTGCGGTTCCTCCGCCAGTTCTGAGCCGATGCGCGCCCCGCTTTCCTGGATTCGCGACTTCACGCCGGTCCAGGCGCCGGTGCCGGAGCTGGTGCGCGCCCTGAACCAGCTCGGCCTCGAGGTCGACGCCGTCGAGCGGCCCGGTGAGGACATCGACGGCGTCCTGGTTGCTCGCGTGCTGTCGGTGGTGCGCCACCCGAACGCCGACAAGCTGACACTCGTCGATCTCGACATCGGCGACGGTGAGACCCAGGTCGTCTGCGGCGCGTCCAATGTGGTCGCCGACATGATGGTCCCGTACGCCCCTCCGGGCGCGCGCATTCCGGGCGGCATCACGCTCGAGCAGAAGGAGCTTCGGGGGGTCGTCTCCAACGGGATGATCCTCTCGGAGCGCGAGCTCGGGCTCGGGGACGACCATGAGGGCATCCTCGGTCTCGAGCCGGTGTACGAGGTCGGCGGTGGTGTGCGGGATGCCCTCGGTCTCGACGACACCGTCTTCGACATCGCGATCACGCCCAACCGTCCCGATGCCATGTCGGTGGTCGGAGTGGCCCGGGAGCTGGCCGCGCACTTCGGCCTTCCGTTCACCGTGCCCGAACCGGCTGTCTCGACCGCAGGACCGTCGACCGGAGAGCTCGCCTCCCTTGTCGTGGACGTGCCCGACCGCTGCCCGCGGTACGTCGCCCGCGTCGCCACGGTGACGATGGGCCCGTCTCCGAAATGGTTGGCGCGCCGGCTGGTGCTCGCGGGCATGCGGCCCATCTCGAACGTGGTCGACGTGACGAACTACGTCCTGCTCGAACGCGGTCAGCCGCTGCACGCGTTCGACCGCAGCCGCCTGGGCGGGTCGGGGATCGTCGTACGGCTGGCGGAGGCGGGGGAGCGGATGACGACGCTCGACGGGGTCGAGCGCGAGCTCACCGAGGCCGATCTCTTGATCTGCGACGCGGACAGGGCCCCGCAGGCAATCGCCGGGATCATGGGTGGGCGGACCGGTGAGGTCTCGTATGTCACGACTGAGGTGCTCCTCGAGTCGGCGTACTTCGAGCCCACCGGGATCAGCAAGAGCTCACGCCGTCTCGGTTTGCGTTCGGAGTCGAGCGCGCGCTTCGAGCGGGGGACCGATCCCGAGGGCGTGCGCACGGGTGCCGACCGGGCGTGCGAGCTGTTCGCCCAGGTCGCGGCAGCGACCGTCGCTCCCGACCCGCTCGACGAGTACCCGCAGCCGCACGAGCGGCCTCGGATCGAGGTCCGCACCGAGCGCGTGAACGCGGTGCTCGGTACCGACCTCGCGCCGGCGCGGGTACGCAAGGTTCTCCAGCCGCTCGAGATCGAGATCGACGGGAGGGGCAAGACGTTCACCGCCATCGTCCCGTCGTTCCGGCCCGACCTGGAGCGCGAGATCGACCTCGTCGAGGAGGTCGCCCGCCGTGTCGGCTTCGACGAGATCGGTCGCACGATTCCCCGCAGCGCCGAGCCCGGGGGCCTCACCCGCCGCCAGCAGGACCGCCGCTTCCTCACCGACGCTCTCGTCGGCATGGGCGCGCTTGAGGCGATGACGGTCTCGCTGGTTGCGCCGGACGACCAGGGTCGCTTCGGTCTGACCGACGCCATCGAAGTCGCCAACCCGCTCCGCGCCGAGGAGTCGGTGCTGCGCATGGCGCTCGTGCCGGCGCTGCTCCAGGCGGCCGCGTTCAACGCCGCCCACGGTCAGCTCGACGTGGCGCTGTTCGAAGTGGGCGCGGTCTTCGGTCCGCCGACGAAAGGCGAACTTCTCCCCGACGAGCGTGAGCACGTCGCCGCGGTGCTCTTCGGCTGGTTGCGGCGGCGGCCGGTCGAAGACGACCGCCCCTTCGACGTGTACGACGCGGTCGATCTGGTCGCGGCGGTCGCCGACGCCCTCGGGCTCGCCGATCTGCGGCTGGTCGCGGGCGACGCGCCGGGCTACGAACCGGGCCGGACCGCGCGGGTGCTCGTCGACGGCAGCGACATCGGCCAGGTGGGGGAGTTGGCCGCCGACGTCGTGAGCGCGCTCCGGCTCACCGGCCCGGTAGTCGGCTTCGAGATCGACGCCGGTGCGCTGTACGACGGCACCCGGCGCGAGCAGCAGTTCCGCGAAGTGTCGACGTTCCCGCCGTCATCGATCGACCTCGCCTTCGTGGTCGCCGAGTCGGTGCCGGCGGCGGCGGTGCGGTCGACGCTCCGGACGGCCGCCGGTGAGCTGCTCGAGGAAGTGCGGCTGTTCGACACCTTCCGCTCCGAGGGGCTCCAGGCCGAGGGACGGAAGAGCATGGCGTTTGCACTGCGATTCCGAGCGTCCGACCGCACCCTCACCGAGGCCGAGGTCGGTGACCTACGGAACCGGGCGATCGACGCAGTCACTCGCGAGCACGGCGCCGAGCTGCGTGCCTGAGCCGTTCGTCCACCGGGTGCGGCCGCGGTACGCCGAGGTCGACCAGCAGGGCGTGGTCTTCAACGCCCACTGGCTCACGTACTTCGACGAGGCGTGCACGCGCTTCTTCGAGTGGCTGGGCTACCGGCGACCGCGTTCTTCGAGGACTTCGACATCATGCTGGGCAAGGCGGTGCTCGATTGGCACGGCCCCGCTGGCTTCGACGACAACGTCGACATCACCGTCGCCCCCGTGCGTCTGGGAACCGCGTCGTTCGACATCCAGTTCGCTGCCGCCCTGGACGACCGCGCCGTGTGCACCGGCACGATCACCTACGTCAGCGTGCGCCCCCGCGAGGGCGGCAGCGTCCCGATCCCAGACGAGTTGCGGGCCAAGCTCGAAGCGGTGAAGCCGCCGGAGGCTTAGGCTCGGCGGAGTGTTCGAACGCTTCACCGAGCGGGCCCGCCGGGTGGTCGTGCTCTCCCAGGAGGAAGCGCGTCTCCTCAACCACGACTACATCGGCACCGAGCACATCCTTCTCGGGGTTGTCGCCGAGGGTGAGAGCATTGGTGCCCGGGCGCTGGAGTCTCTTGATGCCTCGCTGGAAGCCGTGCGACGCCAGGTTCGCGAAATCGTCGGCTTCGGGCCCCACGCTCTGCCCAGTCACATCCCGTTCACGCCCAAGGCCAAGAAGGCGCTCGAAATGTCGCTCCGGGAGGCGATCCAGCTCGGAGACCAGCACATTGGCCCTGAGCACATCCTGCTCGGGCTCCTCCGCGATGAGGACGGCGTGGCCGTGAGGGCGCTTCTCGGACTGGGCGTCGATCTCACGGTCCTTCGCAGCCGCGTGATCGAGCTTGCCACGGCACGCCCTCCGGTCGAGCGACGCGCCACACCGGAGATCCTGACGCCCGCACCGCAGTCATCGACGGCCTGCGCGTTCTGCGGCCGGGACGTCTGGGACGTCGAGCACTACGTCGCCGGCGAACGGGCGGTCATCTGCGAGCAGTGCCTGATGCTCGGGCGCACGGTCGTCGAGACCGCGCGCCAGACCGGCCAGCCGGTGGGCCAGCCGCTCTTCTTGCCGCCCCGGGTGTTCGGTGACGCCCCCGGCCCCGACGCCACCGGCGACATCGTCGAGGCCTTCGGGTCGGTGTTCACGAGCCGTGGTGACCGGGCCCGGGCGGCGGCGCACCTGGAAGACGGGGAGCGCCTCGTGCCGCTGCTCGACGAGGCGGCCGCGAGGCACCCGCAAGTCTCGGAAACTCGACTGCGCATCGAGCGGGTTCGCTACCTCGATCCTTCGACCGCGCAAGTTCGCTTCACGATCATGCCCGGCGGGCTCGGCTCGTTCCCGTTCGAAGGCCACGCCATCGAGCGCGACGACCGGTGGCTGGTGAGCCGGGACACCTTCTGCGAGATCCTCGCCCGGGGCGGCGTCATCTGCCCGCCGCGCGACGACTGAGCTCAGACCGCGAGCTCGAAGTCGGGGGGCGGCGACCGGTCGGGTGGAGATCGGTCGGGGTGGTGCGTCGCCAGATAGTGGTGCCAGCGGCAGCGACGTTCGAGATTGTCGAGTGATGTCACGCCAGCTTCTGCTACTGGCTCCTTGTGGTGGATCTCGAGTCGCTCACGTTCTGAACATCCGGGCACGACGCAGGTCTGGTCGCGCTGCCGGAGTGCCGTCTCCAATGTGGCTGGGATGTGGCGTCCGAGATTCGCGACCCGGGTGATGTCGATGCCGTCGACGACAAGGGCATGAACGACGGCGCTGGTGCTGAGGTTGCGCGCCGTCGCAACCGGCACGGGCCCCACGCCTTCGATCTCGCAGATCTCGCCCGGCTCGGTGTTTCCGCGCTCGAATGCCGCCTGATCGACGCGCAGGTGCATGACCGCATGGGTCGCGCCTCCCTGGCCCGCGCTCTCGGCCAGGCGAACGAGTGCGTCGGCGCGCCGGGCTTCGGCTGACTCGGCGGGTACCGACCGCGTGTCGGCCTCGATCCGGGCGAGCAACCGTGCGTGGTCTTCGGACGCGAGCTTCCACTCGCCGCGGCCGGCGCCGTCGCGATCGGTCCAGGTCCGGACGAACCGCGACCGGCGGATCTCGTCGTCATGCGCGATCTCGTCGTCGCGGGCCGCGGCCTTGACCCGCCGGCACTCGTCACGTAGCTCCCGGAAGCTGTCGTGGGTCGCGGTCGTCAGGAGCCTTTTCTCTGCATGCGGATCAGCCGCGCACGCATCCGCGATCTGTGCAGCCTGCTGCACAGTCAACTGCCCGTCTCGGAGCGCTTCTGCTGTCGTGCCATGACGGTCCATGTGACGCGCCGCCTTCAACGTCCCCGCCGCCTGTGCGATTGACGTCCCAGTCTTGCGAGCGAGGTAGTGGGCGGGGGTGCGGTCGCCCTCGACGCACCAGCCGCGGGTCTCCTCGAGGCGGCCCGCAACGAGCAGCTTCAATGCGCCAGCTCGCTGTTCGATCTCGGCGGCGACGTCGAAGAGCCGCCGGGCCCTCGGGCCGTCGAGGGCGTCTGGGTCTACGGCGCCGACCAGGTCGTCGAGGTCATCCCGTATATGCGATCCGCCAGCTCGAACATCAGTTCGTACTATAGCACCCGAATACGACAGTTACCTGAAACCCGCCGGGCCGATCCCACGACGGCGGTACGGCCGGAGTCGCGGTTCTCGACCTCGAGTTGCGCCTCGTCGCCGGCTACCGAGACCGACGCGTCGACCGTCTCGCCCCCGCTGACCATGCCCACGAACTTGAGGTCCAGCTCGCCGTGGGCGACGAAATCGCCGCCCCAGGCGTCCAGGAGGAGCCCGTAGGCGGGGCCGGCGACCTGCATGCCCTGGGCCACCAGCCCGGGAAGGCCCAGGCGCTCGGCCTCGGCGGGCTCGGAGTGGAAATTGCCCCGCCGGGAGTAGGCGAGCAGCATCTCGTCGGTCAGGTGCAGCGCCCGGACCGGGCTCACCGCTCCACCTCGGTGAAGTTCGACCGCGAGGTCCAGAGCGCCTCGCCGTTCCCGGTCCGGATCTGGGCCTCGACCACGGCGTACTCGGCGGAATCAGGTGGTGGTCGCAACACCTCGACGCG
>JBOGFL010000195.1:0-2841 GCA_050743285.1 Acidimicrobiia bacterium | reverse complement strand
TCCTCCGCCAGCTCGATCAGTTCGCGACTGCGCGGGTGGGGTGGGCCGGAGTCGAGCAGGTCGGCCAGCGCGACGACCGCCAGCACCCGGCTCCGACACGACGGGCACGCCGACACGGTGGCGGCGTCGAGCCCGCCGGTGAGCGCGAGCAGCGTCTCGGCCTCGGTCTCGTCGATCACGACCTCTTCGCCGTCGTCGTCGATGAAGAACAGGCCGGTGGGCGCGGGCGTGGGCTGCGGCGCGGTCACCGGCGCCTATTGTGCCGCTCGTGCGAGCGGTGGTGATCAAGGGCGGGGGTGAGCTCGTCATCGAGGACCGGCCCTCACCCACCCCGGCCGGCGACCAAGTGCTCGTGCAGGTACACGGCGCCGGCCTCAACCGGGCCGACCTGCTCCAGCGTGCCGGTGCCTACCCGGCGCCTCCCGACGCCCCCGCCGACGTCCCGGGCCTCGAGTTCGCCGGTGAGATCATGACTACCGGTCCGGAGGTGGAGGGGCTCACCGAAGGCGACCGGGTCTTCGGCATCGTCAGCGGTGGCGCCCAGGCCGAGGAGATCGTGGTCCGGGCTTCGCACTGCGCCCGGGTTCCCGACCGCCTCGACCTCGTCGCCGCCGGGGGCGTGCCCGAGGTGTTCGTCACCGCCCACGACGCCATGCGCAGTCAGGCCGGCCTCTCGCCCGACGAGGTGGTGCTTATCCACGCTGTCGGTTCGGGGGTCGGCACCGCCGCCGTCCAGCTCGCTGGGACCCTCGCCTGCGCGGTGGTCGGCACGGATCGCAAACAGGAAAAGCTCGACCGCGCCACCGAGCTCGGACTCGACTCCGGCGTGCTCGCGGGCCGCGAGCTCGACGTCGCCGACGTCGCCCAGCGCATCACCGACGCAGCCGGACCCGTTGACATCGTCCTCGACCTCGTCGGCGGCGACTACCTCGGCGTCGACATCCAGGTCGCCGGCCACAAAGGCCGGATCATGCTCGTGGGCGCGGTCGCCGGCGGCCGCACCCAGTTCGACATCCTCTCGGTTATGGGCAAGCGCCTCACGATCATCGGCACCGTGTTGCGCGCCCGCACCGCCGAGGAGAAGGCCGCCGCCGTATGGGCGTTCGGTCACGAAGTCGTGCCCTTGCTGGCGGCGGGCACGGTCGTGCCGGTCATCGACCAGATCCTGCCGCTGGCGGATTTCGTCGCCGCCTACGACCGTCTCGCTTCCGACGACTCCTTCGGCAAGGTCATTCTGAGCATTTCGGGATAGCTGCCGCTATCCAGGGGACACAGATACGAACTGTGGTTCGATCCACACTGCCGGCTTCAAGTAGGCGGGTGGCGCCCGGTCGATGAGAGCTAGGCGATCTTGATGGTGATCCGCGGTGGGCCCGCGGCGGCGTCAACGAGGAACGGGCGCTCGCCTTTCAATCCGATCAGCCATTGCATCTGGTCGGGCGCGTCCACGAAGAGCGCCATTTCCTGCAGCTGGTTGAGACCGCCGGGCACGAAGTTCGTCGGGCCGGCGTAGGTGAGCATCTGCCCCGACGTCTCGCCCTCGATCGAGCGGGCCGAGCTCTCGAGCGTGACCACGAGGAACGCGGAGCCGGAGACGTCGAGCTCCTCGGCTTCTTCGCCTTCGCCGACGGTGAACGGACCCAGCCGGTACTCAACCAAGTAACCGGGGGGCAGACCCGCCCCGACGCCGGGACCCTCGAACTCGAACCTGATGACGTCGAGGCACCCTTCTTCCGTGATGTCGACCGCGGTGAGCAGCGCGGTCTGCGACACGCCGCGGGGTGATCGGCGCGGAAACGTTCCGGTACCCTTCGTACTGCACCCGGGGATTGCCACCGGCGCGTCGGTGCTGTCGGTTGGATCGGTGCTGTCGGTCTCATCGCCCGTCGAGGCGCGATCGCATGCCGTCGCCACCACCAACACGAGCGCAATTGCAAGGCCGATCTGGCGCGCAGCCATGGCCCATCCTTGCCGACGCGAAGGCGCCACTAGCCTCACTGCATGCCTCGCTTCGGAATGCAGCTCCCCAACTTCACCTTCGGCGGCGTACCTGATGACGGGCTCTTCGAGCACGTCGCGCAGCTCGCGGTCACCGCGGAAGATGCGGGCTTCTCGTCCCTCTGGGTAATGGACCACTTCTGGCAACTGCCCCCCCTCGGCGGGCCCGACCAGCCGATGCTCGAGGGCTACACGCTGCTCGGCGGGCTCGCGGCGCGCACCCGCACCGCGAGCCTCGGCACGCTCGTCACCGGCGTCACCTACCGGAACCCCGCGTTGGTCGCCAAGACCGTGACGACCCTCGACATCGTTTCGTCCGGGCGCGCGGTGCTCGGCATGGGCGCGGCCTGGTACGAGGAGGAGCATCAAGGGCTCGGCTTCGACTTCCCGCGCGCGGGCGAGCGCCTCGACCGGCTCGAGGAGGCGCTCAGAATCTGCCGGGCGATGTTCACCGAAGCGAGGCCGTCGTTCACGGGCCGCTACTACAGCATCGACGAGGCCCGCAACTTTCCCCGGCCGGTGCAACCCGGCGGCCCGCCGATCATGGTCGGTGGTAGCGGTGAACGGCGCACGCTGCGGCTGGTCGCCGAGCATGCCGACCTCTGCAACATCTTCGGGAGCCCGGCTACTGTGCGCCGCCTGCTCGACGTTCTCGCGGGCCACTGCGCCGCCGTCGACCGCGACCCGACGACGATCAGCAACACCTGGCTCGGCACGCTCCTCCTCACCGGCTCCGCCGCCGAGACCGAGCGGATCACCGAGATCGTGCGGGGTGGAGGTGGCGAGGTCGAAGAGCGCTTCCTCATCGGGGAGCCCAGCGCGGTTGTCGACCGGGTCGGGGGG
>JBOGFL010000194.1:0-5086 GCA_050743285.1 Acidimicrobiia bacterium | reverse complement strand
GCCGACCCGCACGAGATCGCCAACGTGTTCGGAGTGCGGGGCGTCGCCGCGCTGGCGGAGGCGGCAGCGCGGCTGCCGTTCACCTTCGGCGTCTGCGCATCGAGCTGCGTGCCCGCCTCGCCGTTCGAGAGCCCCGGCGCCGAGGTCGGCGTCCCGGAACTCGAGGAGCTGCTCGACGACGTCGGGGCGGTCGCGGTCGCCGAGGTCATGAACTACCCGGCGGTCATCGCCGGCGATCCCGAGTTCCGCGCCAAGATCGCCGCTGCGCACGGTCGCCGCGTCGACGGTCACACACCCGGGCTGCGCGGCGCCCAACTCGACGCCTACCTCGCGGCCGGCGTCGAGTCCGACCACGAGTCGACCGAGCTCGACGAGATAGAGGAGAAGCGCCGCAAGGGGATGTGGGTCTTCGTGCGCCAGGGCTCGGCGGGCAAGAACCTCATCGCGCTGATCCCGACGGTGCTTCGCCACGGTGTCGAGCGCGTCGCCCTGTGCACCGACGATCGGGAGCCGGACACGCTCCTCGAGCTCGGCCACGTCAACGACTGCGTGAGGCTGGCGGTCGCGGCCGGTGTCCTCGAGGCCGACGCCCTCGTGCTCGCGACCGCCAACGCGGCCGAGTACCACCGGTTCACAAACCTGGGATCACTAGGGCCCGGCTATCAGGCCGACATCCTGTGCTTCGACGATCTCAGGTCCTGGGAGCCGGCCCGTGTCTGGCGGGCCGGTGAACTCGTCGCCGTCGACGGGCGCGTCGTCGACGGCGCGGTACCGGCGACGCCACCCCCCGACTGGATGCGCCAGTCGGTGCATCTCGCGCACCATCCCACCGCCGTCGAGCTCACCCTGGATCCGGTACCGAACCGGGCGAAGGTGATCGGCGTCGAGCCCGGAAGCCTGTCGACGCGTGAGCTGATCCTCGACGTGACCGATCCCGGGGTCGACGTGGCGCGGATCGCGGTGTTGGAGCGCCATCACGCCACCGGGCGCGTCGGTCTCGGTTACACGTCGGGCTTCGGCCTCCGGCGCGGGGCGATCGCGTCAACGGTCGCCCATGACGCCCACAACTGCATGGTCGTGGGCGCGATCGGGCCTCATGGCCCCGCCGACATGGCCGTGGCGGCGGCGCGCCTCGCGGAGCTCGGCGGGGGACAGGTCGCGGTCCTGAACGGCCGTGTCCTCGACGATGTGCGCCTCGAGATCGGCGGACTGATGAGCAACCGGACGGTCGACGAAATGGCCCGGGCGCTGGCGCGCCTGGTCGAGGTCGCGCGCGAGGAGCTCGGCGTCACCCTCGAAGCGCCGTTCATGCAGCTGAGCTTCCTCGGGCTGTCAGTGATCCCCGAGCTGCGTATCACCGACAAGGGCCTCGTCGACGTCATGACATTCGAGCTCACCGACGTCGCCGTCACCTGATCGCGCGACTGAACCGGACCGAGCGGTCACTGGAAGTGATCGAGTTGACCGTAGGTATTGCAGAGCCCGTAGGCGGTGATGGTGAGGAACGCGGCGATGACGAGGAACACGATCCGGCGCCGCCAGCCGTGGAGCAAGCGCCCGCCTCCGACCGCGGTCGGCATGTACCACTCGGGCAGCAGGCTCTTGGCGTCGGTCCCGGTGAGCTCCCACAGGCACACCGCGTCCTCAGCCACCGGAGTATCGGGGTCGGCGGCGAGGGCGAGGGCCGACAGCTCGTCGTCGTCGATGGTCCCGAGGGGTGCATCGTCCCGAACCGTCGAGGTCATCACCCCTGAGGGTACCGACGAATGGCCGCACTCTCTTCGCCGGCCGTGCCCCGGGGAGTGGTGTAAGTCCTGAAGGGTCCCTTGTTGAGGGGGCCACCGTCGGGCGGCAAGAAGAAGGGCCGCTAGACCCTGTCCTTCTCGGCGTCAAGCCCGACGCGCCGTCGAGTTGAGTAGCCGCGTGATGGTCGCTTTCGCTTTCGCAGCTGCAGCGACAGTGCTACGGAAACCGGCCACTTTGCACATCGATTGTGGGCGCGACATCCGGTCGAAATGCCACCACGCCACAATGACACTCTCCGGAGCGCGCGACCTTGTCATTCAACGTGGTCAGCCGCTCGAGATCGTCAGGGATGAGCCCCTTGATCTCAGCGAGCGCGAACGGAGCAAGCGGATGACTGAGGTAATCGGTCAAGTCGCCTCGTCCGGCTCGGACCAATGCGTGAGCCGCACTGCGCTGGAGCTGGGTTAGCTCTCGTGCCTCGGAAGGCGTCAGTGGCGTGTGTGTCGTCAGAACCTCGGCTTCTGGGTAGTCTGCTACGAGGCTCAACGATTGACTCTCCTCGGCTACGTACCAAACGCTCGCCACCGAGTTCAAATCTGCTGTGCGGCTGTTGCCAACAACGAAAGCGTCCGCTGGGTCCGCTTTCACGTTCACGCCGCGGCGGTCAAGCTCATTGAACAAGCCGCCAGCCAATCCGTCCAAGCCGCCCCCGCCGGGTCGAAGCAGCACGGCTGTCTCTGCCGATTGCCCGTTCGTTAGATCGTCCGCCATCTCATCGACAATCGGCTCAAGGGGACTGACGTCCTGGGGATAGTCAAGAACTCTCCAGGTCAGACCACCAGCGGTGAAGAGCAGCGCGACAGCAAACAACACCAAACACGCAATTGTCACGCGTGGACGATGCCTAAGGTCTAGCCAGTGGGTGACCGCCCAGCACGCGGCCAGAACACTAAACACCGCAACAACGACGCGCCACAAAAACAGGTACGAAATTAATGGCCCGACAACACGGGACAGCGCCGCTGCGGCCGTCAGGTTCATCACGGCCATAAGACCGACGAGCCGCAGATCCGATGATGACCGGCTTCGATATGCCGCAACCCCACCAACTGCGAGTACAGCGACCGCCACCATCAGCCACCACAGCGAAGCAGGTCTGGCAGTACCGGTGAGCGGCTGGACGAGGTCAGAACCCCATAGCCAGTCAGCGCCCCATCGGTACTCCGCCGCAAGCAAACCGGCGCCGTTCCACCACCCGGCAGGTGGCCCACCACCCTCGTCAACAAAGAATCTTGCAATCTGCTCGATGTTCCCCGGTTGCTCACGAAGCTCCTCTACGGCAGCGGGGCTCCATAGAGCCAAGGATGCGGCCGCAGAAAGGCCGATGACCACTTACCATCGCGGCTGTTGCGCGCGGTGGTTGGCGTGATTGCCGTCGATGACAGCGAAGACGGCCGCGTACATCAGACCTACCACTACGAACGGCGCGTACCCCAGATGCGTCTGGACGAGAAACGTCCCGACCACGACTGCGCTTACCCATTGCCAGCGGTCCTGCACGCAGAGCGACCAGATCAGCAGGAGCAACAGGGGGAAGAACGGAAAGGCCACGTGTGGGTTCCATACGGTGAAGAGGAGCCGTGTGCCCACAGCCGCGTACGCGAGCGCAACCGCGACGGCGGCTCCGATTACGAGTGGCAGGCGCCCCCGGCGCCACGCGACAGCGGTAGTAGCAACGATCGCCGTCAGTTGCAGCGCAACGGCGCCCACGAGCGTCGCCCAGGCCTCACCGCCAGTGACAAACGACAACGGCGCCAACGCCCAGTACATCAGCGGACCCGGATGATTCCATCCATAGTCGCTGTAGGCCCCGACCAGAGGCAGATCGCCACTCCACACGTCGCGAACGCGCAGTTCGATGAGAGACGAATCTTGAACGGGTATGTAGTCAGTTCCGACTCTCGTCACGACGAACGCCAGCAATGGTGCGACGACAACGAACGAGATGGCGATGGCGACAACGAAGACGGCTCGCGTCGAAGTAAGACGCTCGATGATCGAAACGCAACTTCGACGCGTGATATCGACGTGCTGCTCAACCGGGCGAACAATCATCTACACATGCCCTCTTCGCCGCCCTCGGCCTTCCGCGCCAGAGCGAGCGTCGATGGACGGTGGACCTTGCCCACCTCGTTGCGCGGCAATGCCTCGACCCATACGTACGCACGCGGCACCTGGTACGGCTCGAGCCTGTCGCGACACCAGGCGGTGAGGGCGTCCTCGCGCGGGCGGTCATCGCGAGCCACGACAACTGCCACCGGGATCTGTCCGAGCCGGTCGTCGGGAACTCCCACCACGGCGGCCTCGGTCACCCCCGGGTGCGAGGCCAGCGCATCCTCGACCGCGAGGGGTGCGATATTGAAGCCGCCGCAGAGGATCAGGTCGTCGGCGCGTCCCTCGACCCAGACGAAGCCGTCCTCGTCGATGCGCGCCCGGTCGCCGGTGCGGTGCCAGCCGTCCCGGCCCCGAACCCCGCGCAGCCACAGGTCGCCGGCCGCGTCGGGCGGGAGCGCTCCGAGGCCCGGGTTGACGCCTGCTTCGACGGCGCGGGCTTCGATGCCCGGGTGCGGACGTCCCGCCGATCCGCGCTTCGACTCGGCGAAGTCTTTGTGGTCGGCCGGGCTCCAGCCGATGACCTCGCCGCCCGTCTCGGTCTGGCCGTACGCCTGCATGACGATGACGCCGAAGCGATCCTCGAACGCGGCGGCGAGGTCGGCCGAGAGCGGCGCCGAGCCCGAGCGCACGAAGCGCAACGTCTCGAGGTCGGCGGGGGGAATCGACGGATCGAGCAGCATCGACAGGGCGGTGGGGTTCAGCATCACCGAGGTCATCCCGTGCTCCCGGATGAGGGCGGCTGCGCCGCGCGCGTCGAACTTGCGCATGAGCGCGACGCGCCGTCCGGTGAGGAACGTGATCAGCAGCGGGATGATCTCCGACATGTGCACGAACGGGAACGGCACCAACGTGACGTCGGGTCGGAGCCCGCGCCGCCCGGTGCGTCCGGCCATCGACCGCGTGCCGGCCAGGCTGGCGCTTATCGACTCGTAGGTCACCGGCACCCGTTTCGGCGTGCCGGTGGTACCGGCGGTACTGATCAAGACCAGTACACCGGGTCGTGAAGGCGCGGCCGGCCCGCCCGGCTCGATCGACGCGGTGAGGTCCGATCCCGGCTTCACGATCGCCACCACCGGTTGCACTCCCTCGAGGTCGGCGACGGCGCGTCGGGGCGAGAGCGGCACCAGGCACGCGTGACGGGCGAGGACCGCCAGCAGCACGGCGA
>JBOGFL010000193.1:0-1567 GCA_050743285.1 Acidimicrobiia bacterium | reverse complement strand
TATCGGGCGTCCGGTCAGTTTCGGCCCGGCGCGCAGTCGTCGTCCCGGTTCCGTGCCCTGCGACTGTCATCGGATCGGCCAAGGCGGCCGGCGGCGGCGGACGTACGATTCGGCATGATCCGCGACGCGCTGGCCGAGCGCGTGAACCGTGCACTGGTGGCCGAGGGCCTGCCGGTTCCGGGCGGCGGTGTCACCCTCGAGCCGCCGAAGCAGCGCAATCACGGCGACTGGTCGACGAACGCGGCGCTGCAGGTAGCAACGCCGGCGGGTCGTCAGCCGCGAGAGGTCGCCGAGGCTCTCCGCGTTTCGCTCGACGCCGATCTTCCTCCGCACGTCGAACGAATCGAGGTCGCCGGACCGGGGTTCCTCAACTTCTTCCTCGCTCCGACGTGGCTGTACGACGTGCTCCGCGACGTCATCGCGAGCGGCGATGCCTACGGGCGGGGCGACATGCTGGTGGGCCGTCGCATCAACCTCGAGTTCGTCTCCGCCAACCCCACGGGCCCGCTGCACGCCGGCGGGGGCCGTTGGGTCGCAGTTGGCGACGCCATCGCCAACCTCCTGGCCGCGCAGGGCGCCGATGTGCACCGCGAGTACTACCTGAATGACGCCGGAAGTCAGCTCGACGCCTTCGGCCGGTCGCTCTACGCCCGCTACCGGGGAGAAGCGCCGCCGGAAGACGGCTACCAGGGGGAATACCTGGTCGAAATGGCGGCGAAGCTCCGAACCGAGCGGGGCGACGACGTCAACGAAGAAGAGGCCCGCGAGTGGGGCTACCAGGAGGTCGTGCGACAACTCGGCAAAGATCTCGAGCGGATCGGCGTGCACTTCGACACGTGGTTCTCCGAACGCAGTCTCCACGAGCGCGGCGACGTCGAGCTCGTCCTTCGGGAGCTCTCAGGGCTCGGTCAGAGTTACGAGAAAGAAGGCGCCACCTGGCTGAGGTCGAGCGACTTCGGCGACCAGCGCGACCGCGTGCTGGTCAAGGGCGACGGCAGCGTGACGTATCTCGGCGCCGACCTCGCGTATCACCGGGACAAGTTCGCCCGCGGGTGGGATCACCTCATTGACATCTGGGGTGCCGACCACCACGGCCAGGTGGCATCGATCCAGGCCGGGATGGAGGCGCTCGGGTTCCCGGTCCGCGAGCCCGAAGTGATCCTCGGTCAGCTCGTCAATGTCACGAGCGGAGGCCAGCAGGTACGCATGTCGCGCCGGGCCGGCAACATCGTGACGCTCGCGGACATTCTCGACGAGGTCGACCCCGACGCGTGCCGGCTCACCTTCCTGCTCCAGGGCATCGACACGCCCCAAACGTTCGACCTCGACGTCGTCACGTCGCAATCACTCGAGAACCCCGTCTACTACGTGCAGTACGCGCATGCCCGGATCGCCTCGATCGGACGCAAGGCGCACGAGGTCGGGGTCAAGCGGCGCCCACTCGCCACCGTCGATCTCGGCCTCCTCACGCATGAGCGCGAGCTCGAGCTCCTGCGCGCACTGGCGACATATCCCGAGATCGTCGCCGAGTCCGCCGCGCTCCGGGCACCCCACCGGGCGACGACGT
>JBOGFL010000192.1:0-3683 GCA_050743285.1 Acidimicrobiia bacterium | reverse complement strand
CCCACGTTGAGCCCGTCGTACATGGGCGCGCCCTCGAGGCCATGCGGATTGTCGGGTCCGAGAGCGTACACACGGAGGAAGTCGGGCCGGCTCCTCGACTCGACCCGCAGCACGGTGGCGCCGTGCTCGGCGAAGTAGCGAGTGGCGATCGGCCCCGCCGCGCCCGCCCCGAACTCGAGAATGTTCACGCCCGCCCACGCCCTCCGACGCTCGCCTGCCTGTTCGTGCGATCGTGGCCCCTTCCGGTGACGCGATCGCACGAGCGAATCGGGCGGTTCCGCAGCCGCCGGCGCCGCGGTCTCGGCCCGGGCAGGGGCGGCTTCGCCGTCGGCGGAACGGACGATCACGAACTGTTGGGGGAACCGTTCGACGTCGCCAAGTGGCCCGAACCAATCGCGTGCCGCGAGCTGCGCGCTGGCGAAGATCTCGCGCGGCGAGTTGGCGGGTGCCAGCATCAGGTTGGTCTCGCACGCGATCTCGTAGAGCTCCTTCATCGAATGCCGGGAGAAGTAGGTGCCGACGGCGTCCTCGATCGCCTTGAGCTCGTCGTCGCCGGTGGTCGCGGGCGAAAACTCGGCCCAGTCGCGACCGGCGAGCGCGCCGGTGTCAATCCCGTCGTCCTCGACGAGGCGCGTGATCGTCTCGAGGCTGGGCACGCGTGCCTTGCCCCCGCGCAGCCCGAACGAGACGAACCCGTCGGCGCAAGGCCAGATCTCGCGGGTCCGGCCGATGTTGGCACCGCGACGCGATCCGCGGAACCCGGTCGTCGGGAACCGCGCCGGCGCCGCCATGTTGGCGGCGAACACCACCTCTTGCATCGACACGTCGACGTGTTGCGGGCGCCCGCTCGCCAGCGCGGTCAGGACCGCGAACGCGGCCTCGGGCCCGCTGTGCGCGTACCCGGAAGGCTCGGTGCAGCGCACGGGGGCGCGGTCGGGGTCGCCGGTGCAGTACATGTTGCCGCTGGCCGCCATGACGCCGAGGTCGGATGCCCGCCACCGTGCACGCGGGCCGTCGAGCCCGAACGGCGTGACGTGAACCCAGGTCGTGTCGGGGGCGATCGCGGGATCGAGCACGAGCGCGCCCGGCCATCGGGGAGTGTCGATGACGACGTCGGCGGTGCGCGCCAGCTCGGCGAGGGCGGGATCGCCGGCGCCGGTGACCGCGACGCTGCGCTTTCCCGCCGCCCACGACCGCCAGCGGTTCGGCTCGCCGCGCAGCGGGTGACCCTCGGGCGGCTCCGCGATCAACACCTCGGCGCCGAGATCGGCGAGAACCCGGCCCGCAATCGCGGCCGGCTCGCCCGCCAGGTCGAGCACCCGCGTCCCCGCCAGCAGCGATTCGGCCATCGGGCGGTCACACTAGCGAGAGGGCCGAGCGTGGGGTGCGAACTCCCAGGTCAGGCGGCTCACCTGACGGGTCGTCAGATATTGACAGCGGTGTCAGGGATGGCAGACTGAACCCCGCACCCCCGGAGGAGGCCACATGTCAGCACCCCGCGTCGTCGACGCCGACTGCCACATCCTCGAGCCGCCCCACATCTGGACCGAGTGGTTGCCCGAGCGTTACCAGGACAAGGCGCCCAAGCTCGTCAAGGACGCCGAGGGTGGCGACGCGTGGCAGACCGCGGTCGGCGGCGACCCGGACCCGATCGGTCTGGTGTCGACCCCGGGCATGCCGTGGGACAACTTCCGCTGGCTCGGTGTCACCTACGACGAAGCGCGGGCCGGCTGTTACAACGGCGCCGAGCGGCTCAAGGACATGGACATCGACGGCGTCGACGCCGAGGTCCTCTACCCGCCGCAGCGCACGATGAGCCACTTCCTTGGTGATGATGACGCCGACTTCGTGCTCGCCGGGGTTCAGGCCTACAACGATTTCCTGATGGAGGAATTTTGCGCGCCCGACCCGACGCGCCTCATCGGCCTGGCTCAGATCCCGTCCCTCGGAATCGACTCGGCGGTCGACGGGCTGCGCAAGGCGAAGGCCCGTGGGTTCAAAGGTGTGATCATCTCCAACTGGCCCGCCGGGGGAGAGAACCTCTCACCGGACGACGACCCGTTTTGGGCCGCTGCCGTCGACGAGGGCGTCCCCGTCGCGGTGCACATCAACATCGTGTCGCGCAGGCAGCGGGGTGCGCAGCGCAAGGCCTCGGCCAAGCAGGGCAACGCGCTGTACGACATGCGCAGCGAGGCGGCGCGGGCGAAGGCGATCGGCAGCATGAGCCACGTGTTCTCGGTGTGCGCCGGCAACATCACTTCGATGCTCTTCACCGGCGTGTTCGAGCGCTTCCCCGAGCTCCAGATGTGCTGGATCGAGACCGGCGTCGGTTGGCTCCCGCACCTCATCGAGGGCATCGACGATCGCTACTGGCGCAACCGCTCGTGGGGTGACCTGCCGATCAAGGAGCCGCCCTCGACGTACTGGTACCGCAACAACGCGGCCACGTTCATCACCGACCCGTCGGGCATCGAGCTGCGGCACAAGGTGGGCGTCGACAACATGATGTGGTCGAGCGACTACCCGCATCACGGCAACGACTGGCCGTACTCGCGGAAGGTGATCGACGACACGATGGGCTACCTCCCCGCGGAGGAGCGGGATCGCATCGTCGGCGGGAACGCAACCCGCATCTGGCACCTCGACGACTGAGCGACCGCGCCCGGCGACGCGGCGTCCTTCAATCGTCGCCCGGGTCGGCGGTGGCGCCGATGGCGCCCAGCGTCAGGCGCTGGATCGTGCGGGTGTGGACGTAGTCGACGACGCGCCGGATCAGGGGGAGCAGGGCCGTGCTCGACGCGGCCGCGCTGGCTTGGAAGGACTCGAGCGAGTCGGCGTCGAAGCCGCCACGCTTGCCGGTGAACAGCTCGAACACGTCACGCTGCATTGCCTCGACGCCCCGGGCGTAGATGCGGCCCAATGCGGCGACGACCTCCTCGGGGAGCCCGACCGCGCGCAGCTCGGCCACTGCCCGGAGCAGGTCGAGGTCACGCCCGTCGTAGCCGTCCCGCCCGAAGTCAGCGGGATCGCGCAGCACCCCCGCGCCCCTCAGGTCGTCGGCGAGCCCACGTTCGACCCCCGAGGCCTGGACCAGTTCGCCGAACGAGTAGCTCGCGGTGTCGTCGTCGGCGAACAGCCCCTCCGTGAGGCTGGGCTTGTCGAGGAGGGCCCGGATCGCGGCCAGGGAGAAGCGGCGGGCCCGGAGATCCCGGATGCGGTGCAGCTGCTCGAGGTGCTCGCGGCCGTAGAGCTTGACCCGCCCGCTGCGCACCGCCGGGGGGAGAAGGCCTTGCCGTTGGTAGTAGCGGATCGTGTCGACGGTGACGCCGGACTCGTGGGCGAGGTCGTCGATGCGCCAGCCGGCGTCTGTGACGGAGGTCACGCTATTCGAGTGAATACCCTAAGAGTAAATGCTGTTAGGGTGAACATCAAGCAGGCACAGGAGCAGGCACAGGAGAACGTCATGAGCAAGCTCGATCACCCCGCCAACGACCGCCGGCGCCAGGCCGTGGCCTGGCTCGCCCGCCAGCTGGCGTGGGAGCGCACCCTCGATGCGCTTCGCACCGCGCCCGCCGACGAGGCCAAGCCCGCCGTCGCCCGCGCCGCCTGATCCGGCGGGGGCTCAGTCCCCGCGGTCCGGGCCTCGCGCCCGGCCCATCGACCCCCGCCTACACCCCCCCGGG
>JBOGFL010000191.1:0-6670 GCA_050743285.1 Acidimicrobiia bacterium | reverse complement strand
GGCCGAGGGCGCGCTCCGGGCTCAGTTCGTCACACCTGAGCAAGGGACGTACTCGATCACCGACGGCTCCGGCGACGAGTTGTTCTTCGCCGCGGTCTACGAGCGGCTGGCACCCCTCGCCTCGTCGCGTCTCGTCATCGCCAACGAGTTCGTGCCCGACCTCCCCGCCGAACTCTGGGCCGGCGACGCGCACACCGCCCAGATCGGCCGGGCGGGCAAGCACCTCGACGCGCTCGACCTGCTCCCCGCCGCCTTCCCTATCGAGGAGATCCTCTCGCCTCGCGACCTCCGCCATCTCAAGCTGCTCTTCGGGATCGGCGGCCTCTCGTACGGCAACGCCAGCGTGCGCCGTTCGAGCGCCGTGCCCGGTCCGCTCGGTCACGAGTTCTGGATGAGCGCGAGCGGCGTCGACAAGGCGAACCTCGAACGGGTCGGCGAGCACATCTTGCTCGTGCGCGGCTACGACGCCGACCGCAACACGATGGTGCTCAGCGTGCCGCCCGACGTGACGCCGAACCGGGTGTCGGTCGACGCCATCGAGCACTGGATGATCTACAACGAGCACCCCGAGGTCGGCGCCATCCTCCACGTCCACGCGTGGATGGACGGCGCGGGAGCCACCGAGATCAACTATCCGTGCGGCACCCTCGAGTTGGCCCAGTCGGTCGCGGAGATCGTGCGACAGTCGCCCGACCCCGGCCACGCGGTCGTCGGACAACGGAACCACGGGCTCACGATCACCGGCGAGAGCATCGACGAGATCCTGGAGCGGGTCGAGGGCAGGTTGGTTCGGAACGTCCCGATGGACTGAAGCGCGATCGACTGCCGTGCTTGCGGTTGCCTCAGGTGACCTCGAACTCGGCGATCATCCCCTCGTGGGCGTGCGGGACCCCGTCCGGGGTCGGGACGAAGCACACTGCGCCGTAACGACCGGGTTCGAGATCCGCGAACGTCCGGGACGTGTCTCCGGGCTCGGCGAAGGTCCCCGCCGCATCCGTGACGAGTTCTCTCGCCTCGCGTTCCCGGAGCTGGACGATGTCTTCGAGCGTCTCGGTGGTGTCGTCGTTGAAGCGCACGATGAGCAGCTCGTGAGCCTCCTCGCCTTCGTTGTCGAAGACGATGCCCACCTGGCCGGCCTCGAGCTCATCGGGAATCCCTTCGAAGCTGTACTCGAGACCGGTCACATCCATGCGTTCCACGTCGCAATTGTCGATCACGTACTCGTCGACGCTGGCCAGCGCCTCGACGAACTCCTCGGATCTGAACGCCTTGTTGCCTTCTTCGCGGAAGGTGTCGCTCACGAACGCGACGTCATCTTCGATGTCGGAGGGCGCTTCGGTCTCCAAGTCACTGAGTGCTTGGTCTAGGTCCGCTTCGTCGCCGCCCCCCGTTGCGGTCTCCACGCTGAACCGAGCCTGGCAAAACGCGTCGTCGGCACTCCCGCCGCCACCGTCGTCACCACACGCCGCGAGCGCGCCGCCGCCCACCAGGAGCGCGCTGAACACAACGAAAACTCTCCCGAACATTCCGTACTCCTTGTTTTCCAAACCCGAATGATGAGGTTACCCGAGGTGCTCCTCGACTAAACGTGTCAGCACCTTGGGGTTGCCCTGCCCCTTCGTTGCGGCCATCGCCTGGCCCATGAAGAAGCTACGGAGCTTCTTGCGGGCCTTTTCGTCGCCGGTACGGTAGCTCGCGGCTTCGTCCGGATACTGATCGACCAGCCGCTCAACGATGGCCCCCAGTTCGCTCTCGTCGCTCATCTGCGCCAGCCCGCGTTCGTCGACGACCTGTGCCGGACGCCTGGGCTCGCGGAGGCACTCGGCGAGCACGTCCTGGGCGAGGTTGCGCGACAGCGTGCCGTCGGCGACGAGCCCGACGAGCTCGGCGAGCCCGTCCGGGGCCAGGGGCAGCACCTCCACCGACAGCCCGGTCTCGTGCAGGTACGCCATCAATCCGCCGGTGCACCAGCGCACGACGTCGGCTGCGGTCCCGTCCTTCAAAGCGGCCACCGCCGCCTCGGCGTAGTCGGTGAGCCCGGGCGTCGCCACCAACACACGAGCGTCCTCTGCGCTGATCCGCCATTTCTCGACCAGCCGCGCCCGCCGGGCCGCGGGGAGTTCGGGAATCGAGGCGCTCGCGCGGGCCTTGAGCCCGTCGTCGGGCGCCAGCGGCACCAGGTCGGGCTCAGGGAAGTAGCGGTAGTCGAACGCCTCTTCCTTGGAACGGAGCGAGTGCGTGCGCCCGTCGTCCTCGTCCCAGTGGCGCGTCTCCTGGGCAACCGCGCCACCGGACCCGAGCAGGTCCTGCTGGCGGTCGATCTCGTAGCCGAGCGCCCGGCCCAACGAGCGCAGCGAGTTCATGTTCTTGATCTCGACCTTGGTGCCGAAGGGCTCCGTGCCAGTGGCCCGCAGCGACACGTTGGCGTCGACCCGCAGCGAGCCTTCTTCCATCTTCACGTCGGACGCCCCGATCGCCTGCAAGAGCGCGCGCAGCTCGGTGACGTAGGTGCGCGCCTGCTCGGCGCTGCGGAGGTCGGGCCGGCTTACGATCTCCATCAACGGCACGCCGGCGCGGTTGTAGTCGACGAGGGAGTGCTGCGCCTCGTGAATGCGTCCGCCGCCCCCGACGTGGGTCGTCTTGCCGGTGTCTTCCTCCATGTGGGCACGCTCGATGCCGACGCGCTCGCCGTCGACATCGAGCCAGCCGTCGATGCAGATGGGCTCCTCGTACTGGCTGATCTGGAAGTCCTTCGGCATGTCGGGGTAGAAGTAGTTCTTGCGCGCGAACAGTGACTGGTGGGGCACCCGGCAATGAAGGACTTCGCCGATCCGGAGCGCCAGTTCGACCGCACCCTCGTTGATGACGGGCAGCGATCCGGGCAGTCCGAGGCACACCGGACAGACCCTCGTGTTGGGCTCGCCTCCGAACTCGTTGGCGCAGCCGCAGAAGAGCTTGGTTGCGGTCGAGAGCTCGGTGTGGACCTCCAAGCCGATGACCGCCTCGTTCCGTTCGCTCATCACATTCCGCTCCGGGCGCCTTTCGGCGCCGGGCCGATCGGGCCCCGCCTCGGGCGGCACAAGATACCGGCGCCGCTGATCCTCGGCCCCGGTGCAAACTCCTCGGCATGACTGCACCGGATCCGAACGCGTTCACAGTTCATCGCGCCGAGGTGCGAACGGGCGTGACCCTCGCGTACATCCGCGAGGGCGTCGGCGGCTACCCGCTGCTGCTCATCCACGGCTATCCGGAGACGAAGCGGATCTGGTGGCGCAACATCGAGCCGCTGGCCGACGCGGGCTTCGAGGTCGTCGTCCCCGATCTGAGGGGCTACGGCGACTCCGACGTGCCCACCGACGGCTTCGGTGACGTCGCCGCCATGTCGCTCGACCTGCGTGCCCTCGTGCACACCGCGCTCGGCCATGAGCGATACAGCGTCGTCGGCGGTGACGTCGGGGGCGTCGTGCTCTACGACCAGGCCATGCGGTACCCCGACTCCGTCGACCGGCTGTGCGTGTTCAACACCATCGTGCCGCTCGCACCGCATCACTACGAGGCCGCCGGCATCCCGCCCGATCAGTCGCACGACATCCGTGTGACTGCCGACTACTTCCGTCGGCAGGGCCGAGAGCCCGACGCGCTGCTCGCCGAGCTCGACACGCGGGCACGGCGGCGGGCCTGGGTCGGGGCGATGTACGGGCACCGCCTGTGGGCGGCGCCGGGCCACTTCAGCGCCGACGACGTCGATTTCATGAGCGAGCCGTTCGAGGACCCGGCCAAGTTGCGGGCGTCGTGGGGCCCGTACGAGTCCGCGTTCGGGAACCGTGAGCTCGAGGACGTGCCCAAGTTGTTCGAGCCGTGCCCGACGCCGGCACTGGTGCTCTACGGTCCCGACGACCACGTGCTGGCGCCTTCTTTCCCCGACCGCTGCCGCGTCGCGTTTCCGGAGTGCATCGGCCCGTTCGTGGTGCCGAACTGCGGCCATTTCGTCCAGTGGGAAGCCGCCGACGTCCTGAACCGGGCGCTCACGTACTTCCTCGCCGATCTTCGCTAGCGACCTCACGGCGCGGCCTCTTCGATCGCGCGGGCGACCCGGAACATCGTCGGCTCCCGGAGCGCGTCGACGAGCACCTGGATGCCGATCGGGAGACCGCTCTCGTCGGCGCCGAACGGGACGCTCATGGCCGCGTGGCCGGCCAGCGGCGTCGGGATCGTGCAGACGTCGCTCAGGTACATCGTCAGCGGGTCGTCGGTCTTGGCACCCAGCTCGAAGGCGGTGGTCGGTGACGTGGGTGTGAGGAGGGCGTCGAAGCGCTCGTACGCACGGGCGAAGTCGCGGATGATGAGTGTGCGCACCCGCTGGGCCCGCCCGTAGTACGCGTCGTAGTAGCCGGCCGAAAGCGCATAGGTGCCGAGCATGACGCGCCGCTTCACTTCCGGGCCGAAGCCCGCCGCTCGCGTGCGGGCGTTCATCGCGGTGGTGTCGACCGCATCGACCCGCAACCCGTACCGCACACCGTCGTAGCGGGCGAGGTTCGACGAGGCCTCGGCCGGCGCGATCAGGTAGTACGCCGAGATCCCGTAGCGCGTGCTTGGCACCGACACGCGCTCGACGGCGGCGCCCGCCTTCTCCAGTGCACGGGCCGCTTCCTCGACCGCGTCACCGACCTCGGCTTGCAAACCGTCGACGTCGGTGAGCTCCTCCACCACGCCGATACGCATGCCCTCGACTCCGCCGTCGGTGGCCGCGACGAGCGTCGCGGGCGCAGCCGGCACCGAGGTGGAGTCGCACGGGTCGGGTCCGGCGACGACGTCGAGCAGCAGCGCGGCGTCGGCGACCGTCGTCGCGAACGGGCCGATCTGATCGAGCGACGACGCGAATGCGACGAGCCCGTACCGGCTTACCGCGCCGTAGGTGGGCTTGACCCCGACGACGCCCGAGAGCGCCGCCGGCTGGCGCACCGAGCCGCCGGTGTCGGAGCCGAGCGCCAACGGCGTGAAACCGGCCGCCACCGCCACCGCCGAGCCGCCGCTCGACCCGCCCGGTACCCGGGACGGATCGTGCGGATTGCGGGTGGGTCCGAACGCCGAGTTCTCGGTCGATGACCCCATCGCGAACTCGTCCATGTTCGTCTTGCCGATCGGGACGCCCCCGGCGGCAAGAACCCGCTCGACGACCGTGGCGGTGTAGGGCGGACGCCACCCCTCGAGGATCTTCGAACCGCACGTCGTGGGCACGCCCCGCCAGCACAGGTTGTCCTTCAACGCGACCGGTACCCCGGCCAGCGGCCCCGGGTCATCGCCGCGGGCGACCGTGGCGTCGACCGTGGTGGCGGCCGCGCGTGCCGCGTCCGCGGCGACCAGCAAGAAGGCGTGGAGCGCGGCGTCGCGCCCGTCGATCGCGGCGAGGCTCTCCTCGAGCACCTCGGCCGCCGACCGTGCCCCGCTCCGCACCGCGGCGGCGGTCTCGATCGCGGTCACGTCTGTTCCCCGAGCACCGGCGGCACCCGGAAGCGACCGTCGGTGGCGTCGGGGGCGGCTCTGAGCACCTCGTCCCGGTCGAGACTCGGGCGGACCTCGTCGGGACGCAGCACGTTGCGCAAGGGGAGGGGGTGCGACGTCGGCGGGACGTTGTCGGTGTCGAGCGCGGCAATGTCATCCGCGTACTCGAGGATCGACGCGAGCTGGCCGGTGTATGCCTCGAGCTCCTCGTCGGTCAGCTCGAGGCGGGCCAGCCGGGCGACATGCTCGGCGTCAGCGCGGGTGATGCGGGGTTCAGTCACGTGTAAGGATCGCCGGGGGCGGCGGGGTGGCCCCACCAGTCGTCGGGCGCGGGCATCCAGTCGGGATCGGGATAGATGCAGTCGACCGGGCACGCGGGCAGACACTTGTCGCAGCCGCTGCAAAGCTCCGGAACGATGATGACGTCGATACCGTGGTTGAAGATGGCACCGAATTGCGGCGGGCAGTGGCGCAAGCAGGCGTCGCAGTTGATGCACTCCGCCATTTCGATACGCAGAGGCGGGTTGCGCCATTTCGGATTGCGTTCACGCTCCTCGATGCGTTCCGTTCGGGTGGCGGCCGGCACAACCCCAGGTTAGTTTCCGACCCGGAATGTAACTGCGGGAGGTCCGGCGTGAAGTACGTGTTCCTGTCCGACGAGTGGTTCACCGAGGCGCAGAAGATCATGGACGCGCACGGTCCGCAGCAAGCGCACGCTGATCTGAGGATGAACCTGGTGATCACGGGCACGCCGTTCGACAGCGACGTCGAGATGCACATCCAGGCGGTCGACGGGAAGGGCGACTGGGGGCGCGGCCACGTCGAGAACGCCGATGTGACGCTGACGACCGACTTCGCCACCGCTCGCGACATCTTCGTGTCGGGGAACCCGCAGGCCGGGATGCAGGCGTTCATGTCGGGCAAGGTCCGGGTGCAGGGCGACATGGCGAAGCTGATGGCCGCAGGCCAGGGTGGACCGGGCGGCAGCCCCGAACTCGCCCCCCAGCTGCAAGAGATCACCGAGTAGGGGGCGCCGCCGACGTCGTCGCCGGGGCGAGATTCCGGGCCGCGATCAGCCCGAGCACCGACGATCCGGCCCCGAACAGGAACGCGGCCGAGTACGCACCCGCGCCCGGGGCGGCGGCCGACGCCGCCGCGGTGAGCAGCA
>JBOGFL010000190.1:0-5076 GCA_050743285.1 Acidimicrobiia bacterium | reverse complement strand
CGCCTCCCGAGCTCGTGGAGGCCCTGAACGCAATCAGTGAGAAGTGGCGCGGCAAGAACCCGGAACGCGGCTTCACGATGGCCCTGAGCCAGGACGTCAAGGGAGAGAGCTCCGAGTTTCTGCTGTGCGTCGCGCTCGACGAGCACAACCAGCCGGATGGGTTTTTGCGCATCGTTCCCGCCTATGGTGCTGACTTCGGTTACACGCTCGACCTGATGCGCCACGACCCGTCGTGCCCGAACGGCATGACGGAGTTCCTGATCGCCGAGACCGCGTTGGCGCTGAAGGAACGCGGCGTGGTGCGCCTCTCGATGAACTTCGCCGCCTGGGGCCGTCTCCTTGCGCCCGACATTCACGCCGGTCTGGGTCAACGGGTGGCACGGCGGATCGTGCGCATACTCAACCCGTTCTTCCAGATTCAGACCCTGCGCGACTTCAACGCCAAGTTCGAACCCGAGTGGCTGCCGAGGGTCGTCATCTACGGCGACGCCGAGGATTTGCCCCGCGTGGGGATTCTCTACGCCGGCGCCGAGGGCTTCCTGGCCCTGCCGGGCCTGGGCCCGCTCCTCGTCCCGAAGACGGTGGGCGGCGTTCGTGCCCCTGACGCCGCGTGAACCGCCGCCCCCCGCGAGCAGGTGACCGCGCGCGAGGGCTTTTTGCGCTTGTTGTCACATGCTTGCTGGGGGCAGTGGCGTTGGCCGCCTGCGGGGAGCGAAGCGACTTTGACATCGACGCGTCGCTCGCCGACATCGAGGACGCCATCACCAACGGCGGACTCGAGATCTGCGACACGGTCGAGGACGACGACGGCCAGGCGAACGAGGCGGTCGAGTCCCGTCAGTACGTGGTCGCGTTCGACTGCGACAGCGACGACACCGTGCAGGTCGTCGTCGACGAGTTCGACGACGCCGAAGACCGCGATGGCGCCGCCCGCAACTTCGAATCGCAGGTGCGGCCGCGTGGCTACGGGGTCGTGTGGACCTACGGCCCTTTCACGATCTTCACTTTCGGTGAGCGCGACGACGCGGTCGAGGAACAGCTGACCGACAACCTCGACGACCTGGGGGCGAAGTGATCGGCAACGGGAGCATGCGCCGGGCGACGTTGGGAGTGTTCGCGCTCGCGATGATCAACGTCGCCGCGGTCGTGAGCGCCCGCAACCTTCCCGTGATGGCCAATTACGGCTGGGCGATGCTCGTGCTCTTCGCCATTTCCATCCTTGTGTTCCTGGTGCCGATCTCGATGGCGGCCGCCGAGCTCGGCACCGCGTGGCCGCGCGACGGCGGCCTCTACGCCTGGGTGAAGGAGGCGTTCGGCGGCCGCACCGGCTTCCTCGCGGTTTGGTGCGACTACTCCGAGAACATCGCCTGGTTCCCCACCGTCCTCTCGTTCATGGCCGCGACGCTCGCGTACGCGTTCGACCCGGGCCTGGCGACGAACAAGATCTACCTGGTCACGGTCATGCTCGTGTTCTTCTGGGGCACGACGCTGGCGACGCTGCCCGGCCTGAAGCTCTCGAGCGCGATCGGCTCGTGGGGCACGATCCTCGGGTCGATCCTGCCTGGTGCGCTGGTAGTGCTGCTCGGCGCGGCCTACCTCCTGCAGGACAACAAGTCGCAGATCCCGTTCTCCGCCGAGGCACTGAAGCCCGACGTCCAGGTGAACAACCTCGCGTTCCTCGGTGGGATCATCCTCTTGTTCACCGGAATGGAGATGGCCGGCTTCCACGCCCGCGAGACGCGCAACCCCGGGCGCGACATCCCGAAGGCGATTGCCATGGGCGTGGCGATCATCATCGTGTTCTCGGTGCTCGGTTCGCTGTTCATGGCGTTCGTTGTTCCCCAAAAGGAGATCAGCCTCGTGTCGGGGACGATGGAGCTGTTCGACACGGTGTTGCACAAGCTCAACGTCGAGTGGCTGTTGCGCCCGCTCGCGCTCATCATCGCCCTCGGCGGTATCGCCCATCTGGCGCCGTGGATCCTCGGGCCGGCCAAGGGGGTCTCGACCGTCGCCCGCGAGGGCTACGCGCCATCCCGCCTCGGCCGCGAGAACAGGGCCGAGGTTCCGGTGGTGCTGCTGGTGATCCAGGGCCTCGGCGGCACGCTCTTCAGCCTGCTGTTCCTGTTCGTACCCAACGTCAGCACGTCGTACTGGATGCTCTCGGCGGTGACGGCCCAGATCATCATCATCATGTACGCGTTGATGTTCGCCTCCGTGATCCGGCTGCGGTACTCGCAACCCGAAACACCGCGTCCCTACCGGATACCTGGCGGCAAGGCGGGGGTGTGGCTGGTCGCCGGCGTCGGGCTCCTCGGATGCGTGTTCTCCTTCTACCTCGGGTTCCTGCCGCCGAGTCAGCTCAAGACCGGCAACCACATCGTGTACGTGCTGTTGCTCGTGGGCGCGGTCGTCGTGCTGTCGTTGCCACCGTTCGTCTTTGCCTGGTGGCTGCGCCGAGATCCGAAGTCGGGCGCGTCACCCGCGGTTCGGCCCGCGTCAGCGACGACCTGACGGCGGTGTCTCGAGCTCAGCGGCGGCTCGCGCCAGCGCGATCGTGCCCGCCGCCATCGCCAGCACGGCGATCCCGATCAGGAGCCATTCGGCGCCGTTGGCCCTGACCTCCTCCTGCATGATCGTGACACCGAGCGCGACCGCGACGACGGGCTCGAGCACCGTGACCGCCGGCAGCGACGCCTCGAGCGCCCCGGCCTGGAACGCCGCCTGCTGCAGGTAGGTGCCGGCGGTGGCGGCGACCGCCAGTGCGTAGGTCTCCCAATGGGTGAAAAGCTCGAACAGGCCATCACCGAGGAGGCTCATCACGGTCTTCAGCAGCGCGGCGGTGACGCCGTAACAAACACCGGTCGCGACCGCGAGCAGAACCGACCGTAGGGTGCTGCGGGTCGCGGTGGCGCCCAGGAGGCACCCAACGACGATCGGCACGAGTACCGAACCGACCACGAACCAGTCTGTACCGGGCGCCCGGTCAATTCCCTCGGTCGGGTTCGCGACCAACACGAAAGCGGCGAGGGCAACCGAAAGCACGGCCGCCCAGGTCCAGTTGTCACGCGTCACGCGGCGATGCCCGAACCAAGCACCGAGCGGAAGCGCGAACAGCAGAATGCTCACCAGGATCGGCTGCACGAGCAGCAGCGAACCCAGCGCGAGCGCGATGCCTTGGGTGATGAATCCGCCGGTGTCGCCCACGAAGCCGGCCCACCATTCCGGCACGCGCACGAGTCGTAACACCAACCTGAGACCCTTCACATCCTCCGGCACCGCGGATGCGGCCTGCTGCTGTGTCGCCGACGCAAGCGCGTACAGAAATGACGAGAGCAAGGCGACGGCGATGGCGGCAGCGGTCACGGCGGCGAACGATACGCTCCGGCCGGTTGTGCTCGCCCGCCTTCTTGATCCAACCGTCGGGCGAGACCGGCCCGCCCGTGTGGGCCGGTGACGCCACTGCCATCGCTGCGAGCGCGCAGACCGGAAACGTGATGCGGACGAGCCGCATCGCCGTCACGACTCGAGCAGCCGTTTCGGGTCGCGTCCGTCGACGTAGCCGAGGAAGGGCGGGTAGACGTTGTAGCCGAGGAGTTCCTGCAAGCGCGCGGGGAGACCACGCGCCATCTCGGGCGGCACGACGAGCAGTTGTGTCTCCTGCTGGCGCAGCCAGCCCGCTGCGTACTCGATTGCGACACCGAGGCGCGTTCCGTCGGTGCGGTTGGCGCCGCCGCCGTGCCACAGCGAACCGCGGTAGATCATCACCGAGCCCGCCGGCATCTCGGCATAGGAAACAGGCGCGTCAGGCGCCTGCGGTCCCTGGCTCTTGTGAGTTCCGCGCAGCAGGCGGGTGGCGCCGTTGGCCTCGGTGAAGTCATCGAACGCCCACATCACGTTCGTGACGAGCTCGGGGTGAGGGCGGGCGATGGGGTAGATGTCCTCGTCGCGGTGCAGTACCTGCGGTTCCTCGCCCGGCCGGATCTCGATGCCGGTCGGCCCGCTGAGCTGGTAGTCGGGGCCGAGCAAGTGGTCGAGGGCGCCGAGCACCAACGGATGGATGGCGCAGCCGTCGAGTACCCGGGTCTTGCCGAACGCAGCGTAGATGCGGCGCGTCTTGAACCCCTCGAACGCGTTACGACCGATCGGGACACCGTCGAGCAACTTGTAGAGCTCGGCGCGGATATGCGCCGTCTCATCGAGAGGGAGCACGCCCTCGATGATCGAATACCCGTCGCGTTCGAGACCGTCGACGACGTCGGGAACGGTCGCGTTGGGCCCGAGGTGCGTGGTCGCGGTCATTCGGCAACCAGGTTACTGCCGGGTAGAGATCACACGAGGGCGTCGATCCGCCGCTGCAGTCGGTCGCCGTAGAACGCCAACGCGTTGCCGCCGAGCAGCGCGGCCTCGAGTTCGGGGTCGAGGTGCCGGTCGCGCACCGTCTGCACGGATCCCGGGTACACCGCGTCGAAGTGGGGGTAGTCGCTGGCGAAGCACAGGTTCTTCGACCACCCCGACTCGGCGGTGTACGGGACGCCGCGCTCCTCGGCCTCGAACGTGAGCCACGACCGCTGAGAGAGCATCCCGTGCGGGTCGCGGCCCTTGAAATCGTCGGGCACGTACTCGTAGTGCTCTTCGATTCGCTCGGTCCAGAACGGCGCCCACGAACAGCCCGCCTCGAAGAAGCCGAGCCGGAGGCGGGGGTGACGGTCGAACACTCCCGCAATCGTGATGCCGACCATCGCCGTCATCATCTCGAGCGGGTGGCTCATCACGTGAGCGGCGGCATAGGTCGCGGCCCGGTCCTCACCGACGATCTCGACGCCGCCGCCGAGATACGCCTCGTGGAACGCGATCGGCACGTCGAGGGTCACGGCTGCGTCCCACAATGGCTCGAACGCGGGATCGTCGACGGTGAGACCGCCGACACGGTTCGGGCGCATGACGCCACCGACGAAGTCGTGTTCCTCGACGGTCCGTTCCAGTTCGGCCGCGGCGAGATTCGGATCTTGCTGGGGGAGAAGCGCCACGCCGACGAGCCGGCGCGGATCGGGCGCGCAGTACTCGGCGAGCCAGTCG
>JBOGFL010000189.1:0-7209 GCA_050743285.1 Acidimicrobiia bacterium | reverse complement strand
CCCGTCTCCTCGCCGAGGGGAAGGGATTCATCGCTCCCGAACCCTTTCTCAGCTCCGGACAGGTCGCGGACTGGGCTCCTCATCCGCCGGCATGGCCGGTCGTCCTCAGCGTCCCGGCCTTCTTCGGGTTCCGCTCGTACCTCGAGCAACAGGCCTTGGCGGCCGTGATCGGTGCGGCCACGATCGTCGTGGTCGGACTGGTCGGGCGTCGCGTGGGTGGACCGCGCGTCGGTCTCATCGCGGCCGGCATGGCCGCGATCTATCCGTTCTTCTGGCGATACGAGCGGGAGCTGTTGTCGGAGACATTGACGCTCCTCGGTGTGGCGGTCGTGCTTCTCCTCGCATACCGCTTCTGGGCTCGCCCGAGCCTCGGCGGTGCGATTGCCGTTGCAGTGGTCTGTGGTCTGCTTGCCCTCTCCCGAGCCGAGCTCGTCCTCCTCGCCATCGCTCTGCTCGCGCCCCTTGTGCTTCTCGCGCCGGCAATCCCATGGCGCCGTCGGGTGGGCTGGTTCGCGATCGGCGGTGCCACGATGGCGGCCGTTATCGCACCGTGGGCCGTCTACAACACCGCGCGGTTCGAGGACCCCGTCTTTCTCACACACACTCTGGGCTACAACCTCAGCATCGCGAACTGCGACCACACGTACTCAGGGACCCGGCTGGGCTTCGTCGATGAACGATGTCTCGAGATGCGGAGGTCCGGCCCCGACTCATCCGGTGGCGACGCCTCGACCCGAGACCTGGAAAGCCGCGACCAAGCTGTCGAATACATGCTGGATCACAGCTCACGCGTGCCCGTCGTCGTCCTCGCACGAGTGGGGCGCGCCTGGGGAGTGTTTCGGCCGATTCAGCAGATGACTCTGGAACCCAGCCGAGGAACGGACATCTCGGTGACTCGACTGGCGTTCATCGCCTATTGGCTACTCGTGCCGGCCGCGGTCGTCGGCGCCGTCGTGCTACGCCGGCGACGTACACCCCTGTTTCCGATGCTCGCATTCGTCATCATCAGTGTGATTGCGGTCGCGACGACGTTTGGATACTCGCGCTACCGAGCGCCGGCCGAAGTGTCACTCGTGTTGCTGGCAGCGGTGGCCGTTGATGCAATTCTGGCTCGCCGACGGCGATTCGGGACCAAGGTCGAGCGAGCGAGCCTGACCGAACCCACTCACGAGCCTCCGGATACGAACGTTCCCGCGCTCGAGTCTCGCCCGCGGGGCTAGAACGGGGTGCTGCGTGCGGCTGCTCGTTCGGCGGGAGACTCAGAGCTCGAGCACGCCGTTGTCACCGAGGTAGGTCTGGATCTCATCGGCGAGCCCACGCGCGTAGGTCCCGGTGAGGTGCTCCTTGTCCCGCTTGACGATGATGCCCTCGACCACTGGGTCGCAGATCGGCAGAAACGGGCAGACGAGGGGATCGAGATCGAGTGACCAGACACCGTCTTGCTCTGCGGCCGATCGGTACGACGCCTCTGTGGGCGTGACCCCTTGATTGGCCACGTACCTGCATTCGTCGAGATACGTAGCGGCTGAGAGGCAGTCGGTGGGATCCTCCGCCGGCGGTGCGATCGGAATCGGCTCGACGATGAGGACCTTGCGATCGTCGTCGCGGAAACCTGCGATTGTCTCGGCCGAAAGCTCCCGAACCATCCCCTCGTACTCGTCTGTCCCGGGACTTGCAGCTCCATCGGAGGTGAACAAGGGGACGTCGCTGGCAGGATCGTCGTACGGGCGATTCGTCACGACCACAAGGTCCGGGTCCAACTCCGGCACGACGCGTCCGTACCAGTCGGCCTGATACTCCCGACAGCCCTCGACCGCAATCCGGTAGGTCAGGCCTTCTTGCCACGGACATGCGGGCCGGATTGCGACCGACAAGCTCAACGACCGCTGCTCGGCGATCGCGGCGAGCGCCGGGACCAGCATACGGGCGTGACTGTCGCCCATCAGCAGGATGTGCGCTCCATCCCCCTGCACCATCGTGCACGCGTCGACCGGCTTCCCGTAGCAGTCGGGATATTCCGGAAGATCGGTCCTGGCCCCCTGCCAGTCCAGGTCCTCCGGAACCGGTACCGCGCCGGCCGCCGAGTCAGTGCCCGAGCGGACCGCGGTGGCGGACGCGTCATCGCGGTCGAGGATGCTCGGGACGAAGACAAGCGCGGAACAAACGCTGATCGCGAGACCGGCCGCCACAACGGGGATCCGATACCGATCGAGCGTCCCCGACTCACGCACCGGTCGTTCGAGGAGTTGGTAGCTCAGCGACGCCAATCCCGTCGCCAGTAGGAATGTGATCGCGGCGGTTGCAAGCGGCGTCAGGTCGAAGACCCGGGCGGCCACGATGATCACGGGCCAGTGCCAGAGGTACGTGCCGTACGAGACGCGGCCGAGATAGACGACCGATGGGAGTGAGAGGCCACGTGCGACGAACCCGCCGGTAGAGCAATCGATGGTGACGAGGAACACGCACGTCGCGACCACGACCGCAAGACCGCGCTGCATCACGGCGAGGTCAATGACCGAGGTACCCAGCAGCACGAGCGCGGCCAAACTCGCGGCCGACGCGTACTGCATGACCTTCCGATGCCGGTTGGCGAAGGTGAACAAGTTAGGGGTCAGCGCGAGGGCCGCTCCCGCGAGCAGCTGGTACGCCCGGGTGTCGGTTCCGTAAAAGGCGCGGGCCAGGTTGCTCTCAGCGATCCGTAGTGCGGCGAACAGCGACACTGCCGCACCGAGGAGGACGGCAATTCGGATGAGCACCCACTGGTAGCGGCGAGCCGATCTCGTGACCAGGTACAGACCAGAGAGGAGCAGGGGCCAGCACAAGTAGAATTGCTCCTCGACGGCCAGGGACCAGAACTGCAGTACGGGGCTGGCTTCGACGTCCGGGCCCCAGTAGTCGGTCGCCTGATGGATGAAGAACCAGTTGGCGTAGTAGAGGAAGCACGCACGAAAGCCACCGATGCTGTCCAACACCTGCGCCGGTGTTGCAACCGCAGCAAAGACGGCGGCGGTCACGAGCAACGTGACGAAGGCCGCTGGGAGAAGCCGGCGAAAACGGCGCGAATAGAACTTGCTGAAGCTGATCGACCCCGACCGGTGAAAGTCGTTGAGCAACAACTGCGTCACGAGGTATCCGGAGAGGACGAAGAAGATATCGACCCCGATAAACCCGCCGGTAAACCTCCCGATGCCGGCGTGAAACAGAACGACGAGGTACACCGCGACCGCTCTGAGTCCGTCGAGTTGCGGGCGGTAGCCGCGTGTTACCGACCCGCCGTAGGATTCGTGGGTAGTCAGAGCCACGACCGAGTCAGGATAATCAGGGCGCGCGGCTGTGTAACGTCGGCAGGTCTGGCGGCCGGGCGGATTTCATCACCGACCGCATCGCTTCGGTCTCGCGAGCCCAGATCAGAGGTTGCCTGAATAGCGGCAAGCCAGTGTTCACCGCGTTTTGGCCCTTCGCTCCGCACTTCGGTTCCGATCCCGAGCCGAGCTACGCCACCACTCGGTTTCGTGGAGCAACCACGACCCCAGCTTTCACGAAGCCGACCTCAGCGACAATCCGCCGTGGCTGCAGGCCTGGTACTCGCAGCCACGGACCAATGCGCCGTCCTATTACACCGCGAGGTACACGACTCGGGTGCGTGCGCTCCTGAGCGTCGACGACGCGCTCAAGTCATTCATCAATACCTTGAATGCCCGCGGGGAGCTGACCAATACGTTGTTCATTCTCACCGGAGACAACGGCTGGCTGATGGAGAGCATCGAGTCGACGGCCGCAAGCGCCTCGCCTACGAGGCAGCCCAGACGGGCCTATGGGTGGCGGGACCCGGGTTCCCGGTCGGCACGACCAGCGACGCGTTCGCGACGAATCTCGATCTCGTGGCCACTCTTGTGAAGGCCACTGCGAGAGCAATTCCCGCGGGATCGGACGGTCGCGTCCTTCAGAGCTGATTGCCGAAGACGATCGTGGTTACGACCGCTTCCTGCCGATCTATGTCCCGATTGAGACTGCCGACATCGGGCGTCAACCTGTGGGCGACGCGGTCGGCACCTGGCGATACAAGTACATGAAGTACGCCGACGGTAGTGAAGAGCTGTACGACGTCTTCATGGATCCCTACGAAGAGACGAATCTCGCCAACGCGGGCGGCTTGGGCGACCTCAAGGTGGCGATGCAGAACCTGCTGGAAACGGCCAAGACCTGCAGTGGTTCAACGTGTCGTGCGAGCGCGCCGCCAACACGTCGGGAGTAGCCGCGCCGCCGCTGGGTACGGTGAGCGCATTGCCAACCGCGATCGGCGCCCGGTCGAGTCAGCGGGTGCATCTTGACTCCGTCCTCGTAACGGAGGCGCGAGCGTACCGTGCGTTTCGCCGCGAGTAGCGTGCTGTCAGTCGTCAACTGCTGGTCGCGCACGAGGTCTCATGCCCACACTCGAGCCGCCTCTTCCGACGTTTCTCATCATCGGCGCACAGAAGAGCGCCACTCGTTGGCTGCGGTACAACCTTGGCCTCCACCCGGAGATCTTCACGCCGCGCCGCGAGCTGTCGTTCTTCAATTCCAGCGCCTTCCGTCAGCAGGGAACTGACTGGTACCGAGCCCAGTTCGAGGGATGGGCGGGTGAGCCGATCGTCGGCGAGGCGACACCCGGTTACATGATCTGGAGACACCGACCGCAACGTGTGGCGCGACGGATCAAGGAGACCATCCCGGACGTCCGGCTCATCGCGATTCTGCGCGACCCCGTCGAGAGAGCCAACTCGGCGATGGTCCACCACATCAAGCGGGGACGGCTTTCCTCGAGATCGAGACTTGTTGAGGTTGTCAGTCAGAAGCCGCCGGACGAGGATCGCATGGGTCTCGTTGCCGGCGGGTGGTACGCCGCGAGCCTCCGGCCCTTCATGCAACTCTTCGGCGACCAAGTGCTCGTCCTGCTGCACGACGACGTGCGAGACGACCCCCGCGCCGTGTACGAGCGAGCGTTGCTGCATTTGGGCGCAACAACCGACTTCGTGCCCGCTGAGCTCCACAACGTCGTCTTCAGCAACCAGCAGGGTGAGTCGCCCGGATCCCGGCGCGACGTCGCGCCGGAGGAAAGAGCGCATCTCTTCGAGTACTTCCGCAAGGATGTCCGCCGACTCGAACGGATGCTGGGCCGCGACCTGTCCATTTGGAAGCCAACTCGAGACCTCGCCGAGGAGACGACCGGCGACGGCCCGTCGATTCCGCGACCGGCGGAGCACTTCAGCATCGCCGTTGCGTGGATCGAAGCCATCATCGACGCCGCGGCACCTGAGCAGTTCGGACAACGGAACGGCGCCGCAAGCGTGGCGGCCCGCCTTACGTTCGAGCAGCTGGTCGCCGACACGTATTTCTCCCCCGAGGCCCTGACCCGGCACGTGTTTCCGAACCGGAAGTCCCTGGCCGACGGAAACGGGCAAGATGGTCTCGGTGGCGAACCGGAAGCTGCCTATCGGCGCGCCGCCGACACGTTGCACACCGCGCTCGCCGAACCCGAAAACCTCACGGGGCACGTGCTCGCGCCGCTGCGCGACCTCCCCGCCCCGGTCTACGCGGCATTTGCTGTCACCAAGCACGTCGTCGGCGGTTGGGACCTCGCCATCGCGCTCGGGCAGCGCGCGTCCCCTCCGGCCGAGCTCGTCGAGGTGGTTCACCCGGCCGCGCAGCAGCTTGCGCTCCAGGAGTACCTGTTGGAGCAGCGAGCCCCCACGGGGCCCGGTGGCGGCGAGTCGACCGACAGAATGCGGCGCTTCGTCGAGTCTCTCGACGCCGCGCGCGAGTAGCGCCGAGCGTCAGCCAAAGAGGCGGCGGACGCGTTCCGCCCCGCGCCGAGCGAGAAGTCCAGTTCCCTTCACGGGACCTTCGCGAGCGATGACGGCCCGCACCCGCTCGATGTGGTACTTGCCCGAGACTGCCGTTTCGAAGCGGGCGCGAGAAACGTTGGCTCCCGCGACGTCGATTTCCGGCCCCTCGCGAAAGCGCTCGGTCTCGGCGGCGCCGACCGGATGAGGCAGCGGGAGGCCCCGGACCTTTCGACGCCGTCCTCCGACGATGATGAACGGCGGCCCCTTCGGGCCTTCGAGCACCTCGATTGGGGGCCCAGGCTGCCATTGGTGCAACTGTTCTGGGTCAACGACGCGGGCCTTACCGAGGCGCTGCTCGAGCGCGGCCGCAAGCAGCCCGGACGAGACCGCACGACGACGGTCGCTGTCGATCACGAACAAGCCGCCGCCCGACCCACGGACGAGGTATGGCTCAGGGCCGGTTGCCTTCGGGTCGAGCTGCTGCAGCCAGGCGCTTGCCTCGGAATCGCGCCGCGCCTCCATCATCGTTGTCCCTAACTCGTGTTTGGCGGTTACTTGACTGCTCATTTTTGCGCACGCCGGCGGCGGCGTCCACTTGCGCACCGAGGCACTCGTGTCACGTCGGTTGCGTTAAATGAGCAGCTGGTGCTGCTCGAGCAACTCGAGGAGTGATCGCGCACGGTGGTCGAACGTATGCGCTTCGAGAATCCGCCGGCGTCCTTCCGCCGCTCGCGCCCGGGCCGCGCCCGGGTTGCCGAGCACAACGTCGACGTGGTGGCGGAGCTCAGCCGGGTCTCGGTAGGTCGGCACTGCGTCGCCGAAGATTTCCGACACTTCGGGGAGGTCGTCCGAGATCACCGGCGTGTCACACGCCAGCGCGTCGAACAGACGATTCGAGACGAAGCCCCATGACTGCATGGTGCTCCAGTGGTCATTCAGCAGCACACCGATCGATGAGTACACAACCGGAAGCTCGTCATTGGCGACGTAATCGGCCACGACGAGCGCGGGATCGACGAACGACTGCCAGCCGGTGCCGTAGATCGCGGGTCGGAGCCCGGCGGCGAGGGCGTCGGCCACGACGGGGCGAAGCACGTCGCGAGTCTTGGCCACCACCGCCACCGGATGCGCGTGTCGGGGATCCGGAGGGAGGGCGCGGAAGCGCCGATGATCGGTCGCCTGAAGGAAGACCGCGACGGGCGTGGTGGTCCGTGTGCGCAGGTACGCCGCGAAACGGCTCGATGCCACCAGGACGAGGTCGGATTCGTCGCACTCACTGTCGTCGAGGGTCTCGGGATGACTGATGACCCACAGCACGTGGTGCTGGCCGGCCGAGCGCCGCACTGGTTTGCGGCCGCGTACGACAAGCCGCACGTCGCATGAC
>JBOGFL010000188.1:0-6278 GCA_050743285.1 Acidimicrobiia bacterium | reverse complement strand
GTACGTGGACGGCCCGTACCGCTTCGAGGAGCTCGAAGGTGTCGGTCACTGGATACCCGAGCTCGCGATCGACGACGTCAACCGGCTGCTCCTCGAGCATCTGGGCGCGCCGGCCGCGGTGGAGGGCTAGATGTCGGGCCGGATATTGGCCGTGTGCGCAGCGCTCGCGCTGGCCGTCGGCGCCACCACGGCGTTCGCGCTGGTACGGGAAGACGGCGGGAACGACGACGACACGGAGGAGTCGTCGTCGGATTCGGGCCCGGTCGACTCCAAGGACGACTCGACCACGACCACGACCGAGCCCAAGCAGGAGTTCGAGGGCTTCGTGAACCCGAAGTCGGTGGGCGGGCCCTACGGCGACACCGTCTCGGGTCTTCTCACGTTCCGGGGAAATCCCACCCGCACGTACTACGGCGAGGGCCCGGTTCCCGCCGCGCCGAGCGTCCTGTGGTCGCATCCCGAAGGGGCGATGTGCTCCGAGTCCGACGACGGCAACGGTATCGAGACGTGGTGCGGTACGGGCTGGACCGGACAACCGGCGGTGTTCGAACGCGACGGGCGTACGTGGGTGGTCTTCGGCGCCTACGACCGCGCGGTTCACTTCGTCGACGCCGTCACCGGCGAGCGGATCCTCCCCGACTTTCCGACCGGCGACATCATCAAGGGGTCGGTCACCGTCGATCCCGACGGCTTCCCGCTCGTCTACACGGGATCCCGCGACGACTACTACCGCGTCGTCGCCATCGACCGGCCCGAGCCGACCGAGCTGTGGGCGCTGCATGCCGACGACGTGTCACCGGTCTACTGGAACGACGACTGGGACGGGAGCGGGCTCGTCATCGACGACTTCCTGTTCGAGGGGGGTGAGAACAGCCAGTTCCACGTCGTGAAGCTCAACCGCGGGTACGGGCCGGGCGGTGAGGCGACGGTCGCGCCGCAACTGGTCTTCAACACGCCCGGTTGGGACGACCAGCTGATCGGCGAGTACGGATCGACCCAGTTCTCCATCGAGAACTCGGTGGCGATGTACAACGACACCGCGTACTTCTCCAACTCGGCCGGCCTCGTACAGGGCTGGGACCTGAGTGGTCTGCGCACCGGGACCGGCGCGCCGGCACGCACGTTCCGGTACTGGACCGGTGACGACACCGACGCGTCGATCGTCATCGACGAAGAGGGAATGCTCTACGTCGGCTCGGAGTACGAGAAGCACAACCCCCGCTCGAACGAAGCGGGCCAGATCGTGAAGTTGAACCCCGCCAACCCCGACAATCCGGTGGTGTGGTCGATTCCCGATCAGGGTGCCGATGTGGCCGGGGTGTGGGCGACGGCCGGCCTCCACGAGGACATCGTGATCGTGCCCACCAACAGCGGCCGCATCCTCGGCATCGACCGTGCCACCGGCGCGGTGCGCTGGGAGAAATCCCTGCCCGGGCCCACCTGGTCGTCGCCCGTCGTCGTCGACGACGTCTGGATCCAGGGTGACTGCAACGGGGTCATCCACGCCTTCGACCTCTCGAGCACCGCGGTCGACCCTCCCGAGCTGTGGTCGGTCGAGCTCGGCGGCTGCATCGAGTCGACCCCCGCCGTCTACGGCGGCCGCATCTTCGTCGGCACCCGCTCGGGCCTCTTCTACGCCCTCGGCGACGCCTGACCGCTCCCGATCCGGGCTGGGTGTCCGAAAGGACACCTATGGACGCATCGGGAAGTTCTGAGGTCCCCGTAACTGTCAGACCCCACCGGTACGGTCAAGAGGCTGTGAGAACTGGTGAGGGAGGGGACCGATGGGTGTGATGGGGCTGGTGGCCGTGGTGTTGCTGGCTGTGGTGTTGCTGGCCGCGGGCGGCTTCGCCGTGTTTGCGGTGGCCGAGCGCCGGCGGGCGCTGGGGCTCGAGGCAGATTGGGCCGCGGGCATCGCCGCGCAGGGGGCCGAGCTCCGGCGTCAGAGCGACGCCGAGCGAGAGGCCGTCATCCGAGAGGTGCTGGCGGCGAACCGGGAGGTGCTCGAGGTCGAGCGAGCCCGGGGCACAGCCGAACTCGACGGCAAGAAGGCGGTCATCGACGAGCGGCTCGCCTCGATGGACAGCACGCTGGGGCAGGTCGTCTCGAGGTTCCAGACCCTCGAGGCCGAGCGTTCCCGGCAGTACGGGGAGCTCTCGGCGCAGCTGACCGACCAGCGGGACGGCCTGGCGTCCCTGCTCACGACGACCCAGGGCCTGCGTGAGGCGCTGTCCAGCACGAAGGCGCGTGGCCAGTGGGGCGAGCGCATGGCCGAAGACGTGCTGCGTCTGGCGGGATTCCTCGAGAACGTCAACTACAAGAAGCAGCGAGCGGTCCAGGGCGGTCGGGGCATCCCCGACTTCACCTTCTTCCTGCCCAACGAGCTCGTGCTGCATATGGACGTGAAGTTCCCGCTCGACAATTACATCCGGAGCCTGGAGGCCACCAGCGATCTCGACGAGAAGCGGTACCGCGAGGCGTACCTCCGCGACGTTCGCGCCCGGGTCAAGGAGCTCAAGGGCCGCGACTACGTCGACCCGGGCGGCGGCACCGTGGACTTCGTACTGCTGTTCATCCCCAACGAAGGGGTCTACGCGTACATCCACGAGCACGACGGAACGATCGTCGAGGACGCGGTGCGTAGCGGGGTCGTCTTCTGCTCACCCCTGACGCTCTTCTCGGTCCTCGCGCTCATCCGCCAGACGTGTGACAACTTCCAGCTCGCGCGCACGTCCGATCAGATTCTCACGCTGCTCGGCGAATTCGTCGACCAGTGGGGCCGGTTCACCGGGCAGATGGACAAGGTCGGGCAGCGCATCGAAGGCGTCCGTAAAGAGTTCGAGGCGCTGACCGGCACGCGTCGGCGCATGCTCGAGCGGCCGCTGGATCGAATCGAGGCCTTGCGCCAGGAGCAGCTTCCCGGGTGCGACGCGGCCGAACCGGAGGGCGAACGCCCCCCGTTCCTCCGTGCCCTCGAGGCGTGACGCGCGCGAGGAACGCGAGATCGTGGGTACCCTGGGTACGTGGTCTTTGTGCTCGTCCTGCTCTTCATCGTGGTGCCGCTGGCCGAACTGGCGGTGATCTTGTGGGTCGGTAGCACCATCGGTATCCCGGAGACGATCGCGGTACTCCTCGTCGTCTCGATCGTCGGGGCTTGGCTGGTCAAACGGGCCGGGGTCGGAGTGCTCGGGCGTATCCGCGAGCAATGGGCCCGTGGGGTGATGCCGACCGTCGAGCTGATCGACGCCGCGCTCATCCTTGTCGCCGGGACGCTCCTGCTTCTGCCCGGATTCCTCACCGACGTCGTCGGCCTGATGTTGCTGGTCCCGGTGGCCCGGGCCGGCGTGCGGGGTGTCTTGCGCCGGCACTTCGTCGGTCGAGTGGCGGTGCGCAATTACACGGTGCGCCCGCCCCCCGGCGCCGAGTGGCGGCCACCGGCCTCGCCCTCCGACCCGTACGAGCTTCAGTAGGCCGAGACTCCTGGTGAGGTGGGCGGCGTTCGCCGCCGCGCCCCCGGTGGCCGGGGCGGGGCACGACCGCCTCGACGAGTATGGGCCCGGGCTCGCGTTCCTCGCCACCGTCCGCTCCGAAGGCGCCACGCGGGTCCATCCGGTGGCCGGCGATCTCGGTGAGGGCCTGTGGGTGCTGCTCGACCGTGCACTCCACGCGGCGTACGGCCCGCGCCCGTCGTGGCCGCCGGTTTACACGCGTTGGCAGGTCAGTCAGTAGGGCCCGTCGCAGCAGGAGTCGCGCCAGCCGCACTCGGGGCAGCGGTAATGCGAGTGCTCCTCAGCCATCGTCGCGCCGCAATTCCAGCACGTCGTCGACAGATCGGCGTCGGCGCGGGCGTCGTCGGTCATCGCGGGGATCGTAGTGACCGCCACCACCGGCCCGGCGGACCTCAGCGTCCGAGCCGCATGAGCTCGGGCGCGACCGGAGCATCGACCCGGCGGGCGAGCTGATCGGGTGACTGGAGGCCGGTGGGGCCGGCGATCCGTTCGAAGCGCTCGACTGAGACCACCTCGAAGTCGTCGGGGTCGTCGTCGCCGTCGGGGAGCGCGGCCTGGAGCGATGCGAAGAGGCGGGCGGGCAGCACCCGCCCGACACCGGCCACGAGCCAACCGGCGGCACCCGTCGCGTCCAGCAGCTCGGTGGCACCCCCGGGTACGAGGGTTTCGCTCGGGCTCGCCGCCGTCGTCTCGACGAGCAGATGGGACGGCGCCAGTGCGGCGGCATCGATCCCGTCCACGACTCGCACCGGTTGGTCGAGGCGGCGGAGCCGGGCCGCGAGCCGGCGTTCTCCGGCCATTCGAATCGCGACCACATCGAGATCGGGCCGCGTGACCAGGGCGGCGCCGGCGACCGACGGCCAGCCGAGCACCGCGATCGGATCGTCGTGCGGAAACGGGAGCAGCGCGCCGAGCCGATCGGCGGTGCGGTCGGAGGCGACCAGCCGGGCGGCGTCGAAAGCCGCCTCGTCGGGCAGCGGCGCCACGAGGACGCGGGCACACAACCACCACAACACGCCCGCCGCCGGGTGGTGCGAGAGCAACCGTCGGCACGCCACCACCAGGCTGGCCGGATCATCGCCGAAGTCGGCCAGGCAGTCAGCTGCTTCGCCGACGAGCATCACGTCGTCGCCGCCCGAGCGAGCGACATAGCGGAGGCGCTCGAACGGCTGCATGCCCGAAAGCTACCGAACCGCGGCGGTAGGGGTCGATCACGGGAAGGTGGTGCGTGCTCGAACCGCGGCGAAGACGTCCTCGAGTTCGGCGAGGGTCCGAAGTGACACGAGTCGGCCTCGCACCTTGTAGCGACCGGCGGCCAGCGCAGCCTGGGCTGTCTGCTCCCCGGCATGAAGCGCGCGAGCGGTCTCGTAGTCGGTGATGATCGTCACGTCGGGCGCCGCCGCCGGTCCCGCCGCCGGTCCCGCCGCGACCCGCGCCCCGGCCGGCTCGATGACGACGTGATAGGTGATCTCGCCGTGGTCGGGCACGTCCGTGACGCGCTGCTCGATGGTGAGTCGAGCGTCATCTGTCGCCGCCGGCAGCGACGAGGTCGCGGCGGCGGCGGCGAGCTCGGCGATCCATTCGGACGACAGGAATTCGGCGATGCGGCGATGCTACGGGCGTCGCGTCGGTGCCGGATCGATGGCGCCGCGTACGATCGGGCGATGGCAGGCGCCCGGCGGGTGACCGACCCGCCCCCGAGCCTCGCCGTGGTGGGCGGACGGATCGAGCAGCGCATCACCGACCTGCTCGACAAGGAGCTCCTCCGGTGGGCGGCCGTCGACCCCGCCCTCGGCGCACCGCTCGCTTCGCTTCGCGAGCTCGTGCTTGCCGGTGGAAAGCGGCTTCGGCCCGCATTCTGCCACTGGGCGTACGTCGGTGCCGGTGGAGACCCGCACGATCCGGTTGTCGTCGACGCCGGCGCCGCGCTCGAGTTGCTGCACACGTTTGCCCTGGTCCACGACGACGTCATGGACGGCTCGGACCAACGCCGGGGGCTCCCGGCGGTGCATCGCCAGTTCATCGTCGCGCACGAGGAGGAGGGCTGGCGCGGCGAAGCCCGCCGGTTCGGCGAGGGCGCCTCGATTCTCGTCGGTGACTTCGCGTTCGTGTACGCCGACGTTTTCTTCGAGACCGCCCCGCCCGCCGCCCGTCCCGTCTTCGACGAGCTGCGGGTCGAGCTGTGCGTGGGGCAGTACCTCGATCTGCACGGCACCGCCGGCGCGAGCAACGATCGCGTTCGGGCCCGCCGCATCCAGCGCTACAAGTCGGGCAAGTACACCGTGGAGCGGCCGCTGCACCTCGGGGCCGCGCTGGCGGGACGGCTCGAGGAGCTGGCGGGGCCGCTGAGCGCCTTCGGCCTGCCGCTCGGCGAGGCCTTCCAGCTCCGCGACGACCTGCTCGGTGTGTTCGGCGAAAGCTCGGTCACCGGTAAGCCGGTGGGCGACGACCTCCGGGAGGGCAAGCTCACCCCGCTCGTCGCCGCCGCCGCGGCGCGTGTAACCGGCGCCTCGGCGAGGGTGCTCGACCGGCTGGGCGCGTCTGATCTGACGCCGGCCGACGTTCAGGCACTTCAGGATCTTCTCGTTGAGTGCGGTGCAGTCGCCGAGGTCGAGGAGTCGATCGACCGGCTCGTTGACGAGGCGCTGAACGCGCTCGCCGTGTTGCCGCTGACGGTCCCGGCGGCACGGGAGCTGCAGGAACTGGGCGTCTACGTCGCCTGGCGCGTTCGGTAGCGTGGCACGCGTCGCCGTCGTCGGGGCGGGATTC
>JBOGFL010000187.1:0-5117 GCA_050743285.1 Acidimicrobiia bacterium | reverse complement strand
GGCGCGAGGACGCCGGGCAGGGTGGGTTCGGTGGGTTGGGTCGGGTCTGCGGTCTCGGTCGGCGCGGTGTCCGCGGCTTTCTTCGTTCGTCCCCTCCCGCCGGAAGGCGTGGCGGCGTCGCCCGTATCGGCCATGACCCGGCACAGTACGCTGCCGTTGTGACCGACGTCGCCGAGCGATCGGCCGGAACGCGGGAACGACGCGCCCGTGAGATCAGGCCGCCGGGCCCGGGCGCACCCCGGGCGGCCAAGTGGCGTTGGGCGCTGACCACCGGCAACCCGCCCGACGGCGACCTCGACGCCGTCACTCGCTGGCTCATTCTCACCCGGGCGTCGGTCTTCCCGATGACGCTCACCGCCGGGATCCTCGGCGGGCTCCTCGCTTGGTGGAACGACGGCGACGGCAGCTGGATGCTTTGGGCGCTGGCAACGCTCGGCATCGTCCTTGCCCACGCGGCCAACAACCTGATGAACGACCTCTTCGACCTCGAGGTCGGCGCCGACTCGGACGACTACCCACGGGCGCTGTACGCGCCGCACCCCGTGTTGTCGGGGATGATCACCCGACGCCGGCTTCTGCTGTCGGCCGCGGTCGTCAACGTCCTCGATCTTGCGATCCTCATCGGCCTGTTCGTCGCCCGGGGGTGGCCGGTTGTCGCCTTCGCGCTGTCGGGCTTGTTCCTGTCGGTCGCGTATACCGCGCCGCCGTTCCGGCTCAAGAAGCACGGCCTGGGCGAGCCGACCGTGCTCGTGGTGTGGGGCCCGCTCATGGTCGGAGGCGTCTACTACGCGGCCGCCAATTCCGTCGGCTGGGACATCGTGCTCGCGTCGGTCCCGTACGCGTTGCTCTGCACCGCGGTCCTGATGGGCAAGCACATCGACAAGGCGCCGTGGGACGCGCCCGCCGGCACCCGTACGCTGCCCGTGATCATGGGCGACCGGGCGGCGCGGATGACCACGCAGGGGATGATGATCGCCTTCTATCCGCTCGTGGCGCTGCTCGTCGTGCTGGGAGCGGTGCCGATCCTTTCGCTCGTCTGCCTGATCGGCGTCCAGCGGCTCGTGCAGTCACTGCGCGCGTTCTCGCACCCCAAGCCGGACGAGCCGCCACCCGGCTTCCCGGTGTGGCCGCTCTGGTTTGCGCCCATCGCCTTCCTGCACGCCCGCCGCGCCGGCGGCTTGTTCATACTCGGCATGTTTGCCGGAGTGCTGATCGGCTTCTGACCCACGACGCGGGCATCGCGGCCCCCGACTTACCGGGGCGCAACGACACCGAACGATTTCAGGCCGGCGCCTTCTCGGCAATCGGTGTGCGGATCGCGTAGCAGCGGACGGGCTCGCTGATGCCCTTGAGCTCGATCCGGCCCAGGTCGGCGACGGCGGGCTTGTCGGTCAGGCGGTCGAGCACCTGCTGCGGGATCACGACCTCGCCCGGGCCGGCCTGGGAACACAGACGGCTCGCCAGGTTCACGGTGTCGCCGACGACGTCGTACTGGCGGCGGCGGCCACCGCCGACGTGGGCCGCTACCACCTCGCCGCAGTTGATCCCGATGCCGAACTTGACTTCCGGGATCCCGATTCCGCCCAAGTCCTTCTTGAGTCGCGGGCCCAGCGCCTGGGCGGCCACCGCGCACGCGACCGCTTCGTCGACGTGGTTGGTGCGCGGCATCGGCGCGCCGAACACCGCGTACACCTCGTCGCCGACGAACTTCAGCACCGTGCCCTCGTTGGTGAGGATCACCTCGGTGAGCGCTTCGTAGAAACGGTTGAGCATGTCGCTGACCTGCGCCGCGGTGAGGGTCGTCGACAGTGCGGTGAAGCCCCGCAAGTCGCAAAACATTGCAGTGGCGTCGAGGCGTTCGCCCTCGGAGGCGGCGTCGACGCGGCCCTCTTCAACGAGCTGCTCCGCGACTTTCTCGGGTACGTACTGTGCGAACAGCGCCGATACCCGCCGCCGGTGGCGGTCTTCGGTCACGTAGCGAACGCCCAGCGCGCCGACGAACGCGAGAAGGACTGCGAGCAGCGGGTAGACGATGTTGAGGATGCGGCCGTCGTCGAAACGAATGAACACCAGCAACATATAGCCGCCGAAGAGCACCACCGCCACGATCGGCGACAGCCACAGCGGCGTGAGCAGCACCGCGAGGGCGACCGCGAGCGCCAGCGCCGACACGAACACGAGCGTGCGGGTGTCGCTGCTGGTCTTCATGTACGAGCTTGTCAGCAAGGTGTTGAGCGCGTTGGCCTGGACGAGCACACCGGGCGAGTCGCCCGACTTGTCCACGGGCGTGAGTTGGTCATCCCCGAGGATCGGCGAGGTTGCCCCGACGAACACGATCTTCCCGTCGAGCTTCGACGCCGGCACCTCTCCGTTCAGCACGTCGACCGCGGAGATGACCGCGGTGTCGGGTGACTTCAAGCCCTCGGCGTAATTGAGCCTGAGCGCTTGATCGCCTTCGGTCGGGATGAAGCGGTCGCCGACCTGGAGGCCGTCGGGCCGGATTGTCGGTGGGGAGCTCGTCCCTTCGAGCAGGCCGAACGCGGCCAGCGACAGCGCGGGCAGGAAGTTCCGGTTCTCGTCCTCGACAACCAGCGGGAGGGTGCGCACCACGCCGTCGCCGTCGGGCGTCACCCGGGCGTGGCCAACCGCCGACGCCGCGTCGGCGAACTGGTCGATCGGAAAGTTCCCCCCGTCGATGACCTCGATGTCGTCGTCGGGCGACGCGGTGGTCTCGATCTGCGCGGCCAGCACCGTCGGCGGAGCCTCGGCGAGGGCGGCCGCGAAGGCGGCATCGTTGGCCCCGTTGGTCGGGGACTGGTACACGATGTCGAAGACGACCGCCTCGGCGCCGGCCCTGGTGATGTCGCGCAGCAGTTGGGCCTGCAGATCCCGCGGCCAAGGCCAGCGCTCTTCGATGTTCTTGTCGTTGAGGGACTCGTCGTCGATGCCGACGACGACGACGCGCTCGTCGGTCTCGGCCGACGGGTACAGCGCGTCGGTGGCCCGGTCCTGGAAGCCGGCGAACACCCCGGCCGCCAAACCCGCCCAGCAGAGCCCGGTGACCACGGCAGCGACGCCGACCGCGAGCGCGATCCGCCGGAGCAGCCGCCGGTTCACGAACGGTGTCCGATCGGCTCAGGCCGAGCGTTCACTACTGAGGGTGAAGGTGGCCGATCCCGGCAGGCAGCCCGCCGCCGACGGCGAGGCGGTCTCGGTGGCGGTGCCCGCGATCTCGGTGGCCGTCCACGCGCCGCCGTCGACGACCGCGTCGGTCACCTCGAACTCGAGCGTGGCCGAGCCCACGTTGCCGTTCGGTACTGCGACCGACCCGTCTGCGAGCAGGCAGTCCTGGGTGGCGAAGTCGGGGTCGGTGGCGCGGTAGACGCCGTCGTCGTACTGAAGCGGCGTGGTCCGGGGCCCGGCCGCGGTTTGGCGCGTGAGCGAGAGCGAGCAGTCGCCGCCGGCGCAGCGGGCGTCGACCTCGTAGGCGCGGGTGCGGATCGTTCCCGGCGCGAGGTCGACGAAGCCGTCGACGGTCTCCGCGGTGAGGTCGACGTCCCAAGTGCCGTTGACGCGGGCGATATCGAGGTCGTCGGCGCTCGGGTTCCCACCCCTGCTGGTGCTGCCGCTGGCGTCGCCGCCGCTCTTGCCCTGCTCCGCGTCCTTCTCGAGGTTGTAGCGGATCCACGGGTTGGCGAAGAGCTCGTCGGGCGACTTTTGCTCCACCTCGCCGAGCTTGCCGTCGGTTACCGGCACCTGGTCGCCGGGGCCGAGATGGATCGGGTCGCCCCTTCGCGGGTCGACGCCGACCACGCCCGTGACGACGGTCAGGAGGCAGCGCACATCGGACTTGCACAGGGTCGTCCACGCCGTGCCCTGCACCGCCGCGGTCGCCCCGGCCGATTCCGCCTGGAAAGAGTCCGACTCCGACAGCTCCTGCACCCGGTTCCACGACTGCCCGGGGCCGAGCTCACCCTCGACGCGCCGCTGTCCTTCGTCGTCACTCAGCTCGACGACGGTGTAGATCGTGTCGAAGTCGAGACGCGTGAGCGACCCGTCCGAGTAGTCGATCTGGGCGCGCCCGGTGTCGTTGGTGCGGACGGTGTTACCCGCCGCGAGCGCCTGGTCGTTCTCGCCCTCGCGGAACGAACCCTCTTCGGCCGCGACCTCGACCTTCTGCTCCTCGGGCCGCAGTTCGGCGAGCGGGCCGTCGTCGTCCCCGCCTCCCGAGCAGGCGACGAAGGTGAAGGTCCCGGCGGCGACCAGCGCCGCGACACGCCGGCGGGTCACGTCAGCGACCGCGGGCCGACGGGACCGGGCGGCGTCGGGGTGGGCACGGTCACGGTCCCGACCGGGGTCGTGACGATGATGTCGTCCGGAGGCGGCGGTGGCGGTGGCGGCGGTGGCGGGAGCGGCGGGTCGGCAAACGTCAACGTCGTGGTCTCGCCTCCGGCAATCGACACGAGTTGCCTCCGCTGGGCCGGAAGGTCGTAGCCGGCCGGCGGCGAGACCTCGACCACGCGGTACTCGGTGCCGACCGCGAGTTCGCCGAACGTGCACGCGCCGCTGGCATCCGTCGTGCAGGTGCCGAGGGTGTCGACCCACGTCGGGACCTCGCCCTGGCGCTCCTGGAGCTTGAATTGCGCGCCCGCAAGCCGGGCGGCGGGGTCGACGGTCGAGGTCTTGACCACCTGGAGCGCGCCCGAGCAGAACTCCATCGCGAGGTTCACCAGGATCGTCTGCAGCTCACCGACGCCGCCGGGGATCGCATCACCGATCAACGGCAAGTTCGAGGCACCACCGATGCCGATTGCGTAGACGTGCGTGCCCCCGGCCTTCACGAGGTTCGCCGCGGTCACGCCTTCCTCGACCGGGCCGAGGGGCTCGTTGGGTGAGGTCGGGTTTCCGTCGGTGACCATGATCGCGGCGTCCGCGCCCCCGAGGCCGGCGGTGGCGTCGAACGCGCCGGCCCAGTTCGTTCCGCCGCCGACGCTTCCGTACACGCCGTTGATCGTGGCGGGCAGACCGCCCGCGCCGCCCGAGACGTCGACGTAGCCGCTGTCCACACGGGCTTGACCGGCGAAGCTGACGACCGCGATCTGTGACGGCGTCCCGAC
>JBOGFL010000186.1:0-6470 GCA_050743285.1 Acidimicrobiia bacterium | reverse complement strand
CGTTCCGAAATACGTCGAATCGCGTTTCCTTGCCCAAGCCCGCCGAGCTGGGACCAGCCCCTCAACGGTTCTCTACCGGCCCCACGTGGGCCGTGGGCGGGGCTGGTAGAGAAGGTGGTAGAGAACTGCGCTGCTCGACCGACCCTTCGCGAGAGTAGCTGGCGATTTCAGTGGGTTCTCGGGCTTCGACAGCGTGGTCGGCCGTTGGAGAGCGCGCTTGAACCGCCCACTAGGCGGCGGTCAGTGGATCAGGCGGCGGGTGCCAGTTCCGCCCGTCGGATAAGAAGTTGCCGTTTTAAGCTCCGCGCCGCGTCGATATTTGGCGTCTCTGAATGCTCGCTGACGTACGAATTGCTTTGACGCATTGCTGTCGGACCTCTGGGGCTTCGCCAGCTTCCTGGTGGCTGGCCGGACGCGACTCACGCGCCCAGGATCCGCATCGAGGTGAAGCACACGTCGACGCGCGCGACGGTACCCAGATCGCCGGTTCGGTACGGGCCGGACTGACCGGCGACGATGTTGTTCTGTCCGCCTCGCGGGCCGTCGATATCCGGTGCGCGACGTATGCGTGGTCTGGCGGTGAGCGCGCCAAGGTCCAGGAGCCGGGCAGCGAAGCCCGTCCTGGTGCGAGACTTGAGGTCGTGGTCGATGTTCGCTACGCCGAGGCCGACGACGGGACGCATGTCGCGTACCGAGTCCTCGACGCTGACCCGTCCGCCGAGCCTGCCCGCGACGTAGTGATGGTGGCGGGTGGGCTATTCCCGCTCGAGTTGTTCGAGGAGGAGCCTGGGTTCGCTCGTCTGCTCGACGGGCTGCGTGCGCTCGGTCGTGTGACTGTCTTCGACCGCCGCGGGGTGGGTCTGTCGGACCCGATCCAGGCCTGGGAGCGCACGGTCGTCGACCAGTGGACTGACGATCTCGCGGCCGTCGTGGACGCATCGGAGACCCGCGACATCGTGCTCGTGACCTGGGACGGCTTCGGCGTCGGCTCGCGGTACGCGGCGATGCACCCGGAGCGGGTGTCGGCGCTGGTGCTCTACGAGCCATTTCTCGTCGCGGACGATGATTGGGAACCGTGGTCTGCCGGCCGAATGCAACGCAGCCACGCCAACATGCGCGGAGAGGAAGACATTCTCGCTGTGGTCGCACCGAGCCGAATCGCCGACCGCGCGTTTCGCGACTGGTACGCGCGAGCGGGCCGACTGGGCGCCAGCCCATCGATGGCTCCCCGAATCTGGGAATCCGTAATGCGCGCTCACCCGCGGGACGCTCTCCTCGAGCAGGTCGCTGCCCCGACGCTCGTTCTTCACCGCCGCGACAACCTGTTCGCAACGGACGACCTGTTGCCCCTCGCTCGTGAGAGGATCCCGCACGCCGCGGTCGTCGAGTTGGAAGGGAGCGACCACTTCCCGTTCGTGGGCGACGTCGACGCCCTCACTGCGGAGATCGCGGCCTTCGTCGTCGGCGAACGGCGGGTCCCGCCGCCGCAGCGGCTCCTGTCAGCGGTGCTCTTCACCGACCTCGTCGGCTCGACGGAGCGAGCGGCGGCCCTCGGTGACAAGGATTGGAAGTCGGTGCTCGATCGCCACGACACGGCGGTGCGGACGATCGTCGGGCGCTGCGGCGGCTCGGTCATCAAGACCACCGGTGACGGCGTGCTCGCGTTGCTCCCCTCGGCTGGGGTCTGCCTGCGCGCCGCCGCCGCAATCCGCCGCGACCTCGCCTCCGAAGGGCTCGACGTGCGCATCGGTGTGCACGTCGGCGATATCGACCGTCGCGGGGACGACGTCTCGGGCCTCGCGGTGAACATCGCGAGCAGAGCGATGTCGAAGGGTGGGCCGGGTGAGATCGTAGTGACCGTGTCGGTCGTCGCCGCGGGCGCGGGGCAGGCGGTCGCGTTCGAGCCGCTCGGTACCCACGACCTCAAGGGGGTTCCCGGCGCATGGCAACTGTTCCGTGTGGCGCCCAACACCTGAGCGATTCGCGGCGCGCGATGGAGCGCGCGCTCGGTTCGCTCCTCGGATCCGTGGCCCCTTTCACACAACTCGACCGGGCGAGTCGTCGGGCTCGTACGACGCAGTGACGACCGACGTGTCGACGCTCGCCAGCCGATGGATGAGCGGGCATGGAGAGGCGCAACGCATCGACCAGGGGCGACTTGATTCCCCACCGACCCTACGTGGGCGTGGACGTGGGCACGTGGGCAACGTGGGCGTGGGCGGGTCCCTCGATCTCGGTCTCGGGCTGACCATGCTGAACGAGAGAGAGCTGCACTGCCACCACGATAAGCCTGTGTTGACACTCAAGACTTGCGAGGCGATTCTGGCAACAGTCCCAATGGCGCAAGCGTGAAGGGATGTCGATGGACGAAGCCAAGCTCGAGCAGTTCATGGGTCAGGCGGTCGGGGACCTGGGAGCCGCTATCTCGGGATTGATGGTGTATCTCGGCGACAGCTTGGGGCTGTACAAGGCGATGGCCGGGGCGGGGCCGATGACACCGGCGGACGTGGCGGAACGCACGGGCACCGATGAGCGATACGTGCGGGAGTGGATGAGCAACCAAGCAGCCGGGGGCTATCTCAGCTACGACGCGGCGTCGGGCCGGTTCGAGTTGCCGGAGGAACAAGCGCTGGCATTGGCCGTGGACGACAGTCCGGTGTTCCTGCCCGGCGGCTACTGGGGCATTGCGGCTGCGTGGGCCGGTTCCGGCAAGTTCGAGGAAGCGTTCCGCACCGGCAAGGGCGTCGGATGGCACGAACAGGACCGTCGGCTATTCAAGGGCACCGAGCGTTTCTTCCGGCCCGGGTACAAGGCGCACCTGGTGAGCGAATGGATCCCCGCGCTCGAGGGCATAGAGGCCAAACTCCGATCCGGAGCAAGGGTTGCCGACGTGGGCTGTGGTCATGGCGCTTCCACGATCCTGATGGCCGAGGCGTATCCAGAGGCGAAGTTCGTCGGCATCGACTACCACGACGCTTCCATCGACACTGCTCGGGGAGCGGCGGCCGAGGCCGGACTGTCTGACCGGGCCAGCTTCGAGGTCGCGACCGCAAAAGACTTCTCGGGCCTCTACGACCTCATCTGTTACTTCGATTGTCTCCATGACATGGGCGATCCGGTAGGGGCCATCGATCACGCCAAAGACGCGCTCGAAGATGATGGAACCATCCTGCTCGTGGAGCCCTTCGCAAACGACCGCCTGGAAGAAAACCTCAACCCGATCGGCCGCGCGTTCTACGGCTTCTCGACCGTGATCTGCACGATGGCGTCGAAGGCACAAGAGGTCGGGCTGGCCCTGGGTGCCCAGACCGGGGAGGCACGCTGGCGGGAGATCTTTACGAATGCCGGGTTCAGCGCGTTCCGGCGCGCGACAGAGACTCCCTTCAACCTCGTGCTCGAAGCCCGCCGCTGACGCGAAGCCCCGCTCAACGTCGTAGCGTCGACAGGACGGGTACCGAGGTCTTCTTTGCGGCCGACCGGCCTTTGGGCACGGCGCGCCGCTTACCTCGCGCACGGCCCGAGCGGGATGCGCCGGGCGTGCAGAAGCCGACCGCGGAGTGGCTGAGGTAACGGTAGCGGGGTAACGCCGGCGTGCCGTCGACGCAGGAGTACTGAAGTCGGCGCAGGCGTCTGGTCTCCTGGTGCCGGTAAGAGCGCCATGCGCTCGTCAGGAAGAAATTGGGTCGCCGGTCCCGACGGGTGATCGGGTGATCGTCGACCGGTAACGGTGGGAAGCCGCGTTCCCAGACCGCGGGAATTGCGCTTCGTTGGCGAGTGCGGCAGAGCGCTGACCAGCGCCTCGTCGGTTGTCTACCGGCCCTACGTGGGCGGGGCCGATAGAGAAGGTAGGAGAGAACTCACCGCCACGACCAGCATTGGTCAGGGTATCTGGCACATGGGCGGTGGCGGTGGCGGTGGCGGTGGAGCGCGAGCGAGTCGACCGCGAGCGCATAACCGATGAGGTTGACGAGCTGGCGGGCCCGCCCGACCGAGTGGGCACGCCCGAGCCAGCTGGAGTCGTCGAGCACGCGGTTGATCGACTCTGCATCGGAGCGCAGGGGATAGAGCCGGCGGTAGTCGGGGTCGCCGGGCGGGATGGGCCGTAGGTGCTCGGAGCGGTTGAACCGTCGGGCTCGGTTCTCGTCGGTGGTGTCGAGCCGAACTCGAGCGCCGCCGCCGTAGACGCCGTACCAGCGCCAGGTGCCGTCGGCGTTGGGCCGCTTCTCGATCGGTGCGCTCGAGCGGCGTCAATACAACGTCGCCGCGCTCGTCGAGCTCACCCGAGCAGAGCGCGCCGCCCTGGGCGTAAAGGCCGGGGGCGACGAGCACGGTTCGCTCGGTGCGGGGCGTGCGGGCCCTGCGCCCTCCTGTCGCCGCTTGGACCGTCACGCTGATCAGCGCCTCGTAGACGATCAGCATGAACCCCGGATACTGGGGGCGGCGACCGTTCTTCGGTCGCCCTGGGATCGGGAGCATGTCAGCGAGTTCGTACATCAGTGTAGCACGGTGTGCTACACTGAATCCCGTGAGCCGGGAGATCACCCAACGGGAGCTGCGCAACGACAGCGGCAAGATCATGCGCGAACTCGACGAGGGCGGGACCTTCATCGTCACTCGGAACGGCGTTCCTGTTGGCGAGCTCACCCCACTTCGCCGTCATCGCTTCGTTGCGGCCGAGACCGCGGTCGCCTTGTTCCAGGCGGCACCCGCAGTCGACTTCCAGCGCTTCCGGGCCGACCTCGATGCATTGGCGGTTCAGGATTCGACGCCTCGTGCCTGAACCGCGACGACCGCAACGCGGTGTCCTCGACACGTCGGTGATCATCGACCTCGACGAGCTCGATGCCTCCGCGCTTCCGGTCGAGGTCGCGGTCAGCGCACTCACGATGGCCGAACTCGCAGCAGGCCCCCAGGCCACTGCCGATCCCGACGAACGCGCCCGCCGCCAGGATCGCCTCCAGCGGGCCGAGGCCGCGTTCGACCCCCTGCCGTTCGACGGTGACGCAGCACGGGCCTACGGCCGGGTCTTCGCATCGGTGGCTGCTGCCGGCCGCAAGGCGCGAGGAGCGCGCGCAGTCGACCTCCTGATCGCTGCGACCGCGCTCGCCGCTGATCTTCCTCTCTACACACGAAATCGCGGGGACTTCGACCCGCTCGAAGATCTCATCGTCGTGAACGTCGTGTAGATCGGCTACGGCGAGCATGGTCATCGCCGTCCTCCCTCATCGCGGGAGTGGCGATGCTTTCGTGACAACTCTCGTCTGGCAGGCAGGCGACCTGAGCTTCCAAGAGTCATGGTTCGTGCCCCGCGAATGAGCAGAGACCAGGCTGAGTCGAGTCCGACCCCAGCGTTCCGACAACAACCTTCCGGCGGCATCGACGTCTCCGAGGACGACCACCCGTGGCAAGCAGCGACTGATTCAGCCGCGTTCCGAAGAGAGGGGAATCCGTTCCGGACCCTCCGGTAACCCCTTGCCCTGAACGTTCTCTACCGGCCTCACGTGGGCGGGGCCGGTAGAGAAGGTGGGAGAGAACTCACCGCCACGACCGGCGATTTCAGCGTATCTGGCGTGCGACGGAGTTTCTGGTGCTCGCTGGTGTCTCTGTCGTGCGCTAGTTGTCCTGACACGTCCGTGGTCAGGACACCTAGGTGGTCAAGATGTCGCCCACCGCGACCCCCAGCCAGACAAGGCCAAGAAGCATGACGACCACGAGCTCGAGTCGTCAGACCCGACGGGTGATCGGGTGATCGGGTGATTGTTGCGGCTTCCGCGGACCGATGCGGGCCCGCGTTCCGGAATGAAGGAATCGTGTTTCGTCGTGCAGAGATTCAGAACCGCGACCAGCGCTTAGCCGATTGTCTACCGGCCCGACGTGGGCGTGGGCGGGGGATGGAGAAATGGTGGCAGAAAAGCGCGCGTCTCAGTCGAGAGGTCAGCAACCCTGGTCCCGCGCGGTTACTTGGGCGTCTTGGGCTGGACCGATATGCAGCGACGCGTTGGGGATACTGGCTTCCAGACGTGCTCTACCTGTTCGGCGATCGGCGCCAGTCGTTCGTTTCGAATCTCGTCGAGCGCCCGTTGAGCCAGTTCTCGGCTTCTCGTTAGGGGCGCTCCTGGCCTATGAAGGGTAGGGGAGGACGCCGCCGAAGAAGGACGCAGATGTGACACGGCCGCAGGAGCGCGGCTTGGAGTGCGACGACGCGGTGCGACGTGGAGGCCGATCAGGTGGTCTGTGCTCTAGCCGGTGAAGCGCACGACCGCTTGCACCGGCACCGCTCCCGGTGTCGGCGTTGGCGGGCAGCTGTCGGTCGTCGCGTCGAAGGTGATGGTCACCTGGCCGTCGCCGGTACGACTGCTCGCTGACGACGTGACGTTGGTGGCACCGGCTGCCACGAACGAGGAGCCGCCGGCCCCGCCGCCGAAGTTGCCGCTGTTACCGCCACCGCCGCCGTAGCCGCCGCCGCCGCC
>JBOGFL010000185.1:0-6071 GCA_050743285.1 Acidimicrobiia bacterium | reverse complement strand
GTTGAGCGCGGCGTAGAGCCGGTAGGCCATCAGCACCGCGACCGCCACCATCAGCGCGGTGATCGTCTCCGATGTCACCAGCGCGTCGTGCACCCAAAGGTTCGCGTAGACGGCCGCGATCGCGGCGGCGACAAGACCGGCGCGATCGCCGGCGACGCGGCGACCGAGCAGGCCGAGCACGCCGGGTGTGAGCGCTCCCAATAGGACCGACGCGATCATGTGAGCGTGGAACGTACGGGCGCCGAACAGGGTCCACCCGGCGAGATAGAGCGGATAGAGCGGCGGATGGTCGGCGGCGATCTCGACGACGTCTTGGACTTCGTAGATGAACCCGTTGATGAAGCCCTTCCCGTCCACGATCCCGTTGGCCTGGCCGTGGTAGTAGAGCGCGTCACCCCACGGGACCTGGTCCCACTTGTAGAACACCGCGTAGCCGAGGCGCACCGCCAGCCCCGCCAGCACGATCAGGCCGAGCAGCAGATAGAAGCGCTTGGCCTGCACCGTCATCGTCCGCACGCGGAAATACTAGGGGCGGGACTGGGTAAGTTCGTGGTCGTGCGATGGGAGGATCGACGCACCGCCGGTATCGGCGTGGCCACAGTGGCGCTCGCCGTACTCGCCTTCACCGGTATCGCCACCGCGGGCGATCGGGACGACGCCGGACCGGAGAACGACGCCCAGCCACGCGGCAAAGACGACGAGGTACTCGTCCCGCCGCCGCCGGGACGGGCGGCGACACCGGAAGACCCGCTCCGGGTGGTCATCCTCGGCGACTCGGTCGCACAGGACTCGGCGGTCGGACTGCAAGCCGCGCTCGAGTCGACGGGTGCGGTCGCGGTCGAGTCGCAGTTTCCGATCACCTTCGGACTGACCAGGCCCTACGACTGGCGCACCGAGTTTGGCGGGCTCGTGCGCGAGCAGGGCACCGAGGTCGCGGTGCTCTTCCTCGGCGGCTCGTGGGACCAACCGAGCGCGATTGCCGATACCGAGGCGTACCGGGGCATCGTGCAGGAGGCGGTCGACGTTCTCGGCTCCACCGGCGGCCACGTCGTCATCATCGGCGCCCCGCCGACGTACGAGGACCTGCTTCCCGAGTTGAACCGGGACGTGATGAACGAGGTGTACGCGAGCATGGAGCGGCTCCGGCCCGGCGTCGCGTCGTATCTCGATCCCGACCCCGCGTTAGCGGCGTCGCCGACCGGTGAAGGCGGCTTCGTCGAGCATCTGCCGACCGCTGACGGCCGTATCGCGCGTATCCGGAAGTCGAACGCGCATGTGTGCCCCGAAGGTGCGGCCCGGCTCGGCAACGATCTCCGCCAGGCGATCGCCGAGATCAATCCACTGCCCGCGCCCGATCCGACCTGGTACTGGGGTGGGTGGCGGAGCAGCTTCCTCTATACCTCGTCGCCGCCCGGCGCCTGCGACTTCTGACCTGCGTCCGCGGTTACGGAACGTACACGCCGAGAAACACGAGGACCGAGTACGCGACCAGGCCCGCCGCGGTCAGACCGATTGCCGGTCGCTCCACCTCCTCGGCATCCGACACCGCGGCGAGCGCGAGGAGAAACGGGAAGGTGCCCATCGCGTAACGCTCGAACGAATCGAGATTGCGCGCCGACAGAAGCAGGAAGAGGGACACCCCCGCGTAGGCCGAGTACGACGCCGGGAAGCGCCGGATCAACACGACGAGCAGCAGCACGAACAGCACCGCCCACACGACGTGCAGACCCGAGCCGAACCGGTCGCCCCCGGCGAGGTCGCCGACCGCGTCGATCATGCGCGACACCGGGTCGCGCAATCCGCCCCGGCGGCTGGGATCGCTTTGCAAGCGGAGCGGCAGGAACGCGTCGCCGTAGGCGCGCCCTACCCACGCCAGGTAGATCGCGAGGGCGGCCAGCGGGGCGAGCACCGCTGTCGCGCGCGCCATCAGCCCGCGCAGATCGGCGAGGCGCCACTCTCGCAGTCCCTCGATGAGGGCGGGCAGCGCCAGCAGCGCGCCGCCCGGTCGGGTCAATCCCGCGAGCAGACCCAAGGGCGCGGCGACGAGAAACGCGCGACGTCGCAGCGCCAGAAACATGCCGGCCGCCAACGCGAGGAACAATCCCTCGGCGTAGCCCATGACCAGGACCATGCCGGCCGGGAACACTCCCGCGAACCACGCGGCCCGGTTCGCAAAGCGGGCGTCGCCCGTCTCGATGACGGCCAGGCGGTAGAGCAGCGCGCCGAACAGCAGGGCCGAAAGATTGGCAACGACGAGCAGGGCGAGTTCAGTGTGGTGTGCGAGCAGGAAACCGAGCGCCCGCCCGGCCAGCGGGTAGAGCGGAAAGAACCTCAGCCCCGAACGGGGAACTGCGTCGTATCCGCCTTCCGCGATGTCGCGGTAGAAGGCGGCATCCCACGAGAAGAGGCCTTGGCCGAGCTGGGCCGGCCGGGTGGCGTCGGGCGCGGATTCGTCGAATGCGAAACGCGCCACCGCGAGTGACCCGATGACCAGCACCCGGCCGACGATCCACGGCACCAGCGCAGCGCGCCCGTCGACGGTGATGAACCGGAGGATTCGGGTACGAGTGGTCACTCCGCGGAGAAGCGGACGAGGCCTCCGAACTCGAAGAACTCGTCATCGGGCCGCACCCGGCCCTCGGCGACCGGAAGCTGGCCCTGGATGGCACTCCCGAGCGGCCCGCACTTGTCCTCGGTCCCCCGGTAGTGCGTGGCCGATACCAGCCAGATCGAGCCGTCCTCACCGGCTTCATCGATCGCGGACCGGGCCACCGCATTCGGATCGGCAACGTCGTTGCGCTCGATGTAGTCGACCCAGTTCACGAATTCGGGCGAGCCGCCGTCGGGATACGTGATTTGCAAAACATCCTCGGCGTCGAGGAGGCGGGCGACGCCCGGGCCGAGCTGGTCGGGGCAGTAGACGACGACATCGCCGGGCTGGAAGTCGGCGAGGATCGAGTTCGCAATCTGCTCGGCCTGGGTCCGTTGGTCGAGCGCGTTGCGCTGCACCCCCGCGGTCAACCCGAGCACCGCCATCCCCACGAGTAATCCGGTACGGATGCGGGGATCGGCGAAACACAAGAACCCGAACGCCGCCGTCAACACGAAGAGCGGGAACACCACCGAGGCGTACCGGGACTCGAAAGTTCCCTCGGGCGCGAGCCAGGACGCGGTCGCGCCCAACCAGAGCGCGGCGATGGATGCGAACGCGACGAGCCGAACCCCAGGGCGGGTACGCAGGTCGAGCTCGATTCGCCACCGGTCGATGGCCACGCCGACGAGGGCGAGCAGCGGGAGCACGATCAGCGGAAGCCGCAGCAGCTCGGATTCCCAGTGGTCGCCGCCGCCGAAGTCTTCGATCGACCAGCTGAACGTGGCCGGCGGCAGCACCGGCTCTCCCCAGGGAGTACCCGTATTGCGGGCCTGGTAGAGGAAGTTGTCGAGCCACGGCAGGAAGGCGATGGCCGCGGCCACGAACGCGACGAGACAGCCCAGCGCCGCCCGCCGCTCGTCGCCGTGACTCCGCCACGCGTAGACGGCCAAACCGACGGCAACGACCGCCATCAGATAGAGCGACCAGTATTGGGTGTACGCGAGCGCGGCTGCGATGACGGCGACGAGCGCGAGCCGGAGCAGTGACGGGCACTCGAGCGCGCGACACAGCGCGAGGTAGCCGACGACGACGAGCAGCATCACCAGGGCGTACATCCGCGTTTCAGTTGCGTACCGAATCGCGAAGGGAGAAGTGGCGAAGAGGACTACCGCGGTTGTGGCGACGACCTGGCGCACACGCTCGTCGGCGTGGCGGCCCCCGAGCCGTCTGCCCGCGAACCACATGGCGGGGATCGTGAGCACTCCGAAGACGCCCGAGAGCGCACGCACGGCGAAGTTCCCCGTGCCGAAAACCTCCATCCATCCGTGCAGAAGCACGTAGTAGAGGGGCGGCGCGCCGTCCTGGCGCAGCGCGTCGGAGATCTCGTCGATCGGAAGCGAGGCGACGTTGACGGTCAGCGCTTCGTCGAGCCACAACTCCGAGCGGGTGACGAAGCGAAGCACCACGCCGGCCGCGATCGCGACCCCGACCGCCACCACTAGCCATATCGCCGCCGATCGGGGTACCCGTCCCTCGGCCGGAGACGCGACGGGAGGCGCGTCCCGAACCGTGCTCATGCAGGCAGGCTACTGGCGCGCCCGAGTCGCGCTCTGTTCAAGGAGTGGCGGGCGGGGTCGGAGGGCGGTTGGTCAGGACCCGGCCTTCGGGACCACCTCGGCCATGAACCGCTCGAGGCTGTCGGTGGCCGGGTAGTCGCGGAGCCACAGCACGAACTCGGAACAGCCGGCCTCGACGAAACCCCGGACCTTGTCGGTGACCTGTTCGACGGTACCGACGAGGTGGTCGCGGACGTACTCGTCGGGGTCGCCCCGACCCCACAGGTGCCCGCCGCCGGGCCCATCGAGCCAGGCCGACAAATCGCGCTCGCGGTCGAAGAGACGGCAGTCGGGGGCGCTGGTGCGAACGATTCCAGATGGGTCGCGCCCGATCTGTTCGCAGTGCTCGGCCAGCACCTTCGACTTGTGCACGAACTCGTCGAGGCTCACCTGCCAGTTGGTGGCGTCGGCATGTTCGGCCGCGATGCGAAGGGTCACTTTCTCCCCTCCGCCACCGATCCACAGGGGGGGCCGCGCCTGGATCGGCTTGGGGTCGCAGTAGGCCCCGTCGAGTCGAACGTGCGAACCGTCGAACGTCACGCTCTCCTCTGTCCACAAGCGGCGCACGACGATCGCCGTCTCTTCCAGCATCCGTAGCCGTTCACGAGCCGGCAGGAACTCGAATCCGTACGCCTGGTACTCGCGCTGGTACCAGCCGGCACCGAGCCCGAGGATCAACCGTCCGCCCGAGACGACGTCGACGCCGGCCGCTTCCTTGGCCAGGAGGCCCGGATTGCGGTAGCTGGCGCACGTGACCATCTGGCCCAGCCGAATCGTGCTCGTTTGTGGCGCAAGGGCCGCAAGCGTCGTGAACGCCTCGAAGACGTGCGTGGGCTCACGCCGCGGAACCGTCTCCACGTGGTCGTAGACCCAGAGGTGGTCGTAGCCCACGCGTTCGGCCAGCATGGCGACCTCGCACGAGTGCGCCCACGCGTCAGCCGCGCCCCACCCCTGGTACTCGAGCTTCCAGCCTTGAGGGACGAAGACGCCGAATTTGAGGGCCGAGGCCTCGCTCACTCGCGCTGCCAGTCGTAGTGCTGGACTTCGACCATCATCGGGAGCAGATACCGCGCGTAGAAGCTCGTGAGTTTGAGCATCGGGTACTCGTCCGTCTTCGGATCGATGAGGTCGACCCGCTCGTCGCGGCCTCGGAAGGCCCGGGCCTTCTCGTAGAGATCGTCGAACTCGTCACGAGTGGAGACTGACATCCCGAAGTGGTCGAGCCGCGGGCACTGCATCGGCTCGTCCTCGGCGATGAGAAACACGAACTGCTCGTACGTGTACGCCGACATCACGAGGCGACGACGGTCTTCGGTGAGCATCGGGAGCTCTTCCCAACCGAATACCTCGTTGTAGAAACGAAGAATGTCGGTGCGCCCGCGCTCGTCGAGCGCGTCGGCAGGCATGCTCATAGCGACGTGGTTGAAATGGGGTTTCCGGGTGGCGGTCATGATGCTCTCCCTGGTGCGACGAGAACCTTGCCCGCGATCTCACCAGCGGCGAGTTGCTCGACCGTCGGGAGCAGGTCGGCCAGCTCGATGTCGACGGGCTCGATCAGCAGGTCGCGCGGAAAGGCTGGGTTCGCCAGCAGTTCGAGCGCCACAGTGAACCCGCCGTCGTCGTACGTGCACGCGCCGGTTATCACGAGCTCGTTGAGCAGGATCCGGTTCGGATCGAACTGCGGCGGCACGATTCCGGCGCCGACGAGGACGAGCGTGCCGGTTCGTTTCAGTTGTCCGAGCGCCGCCTCCATCGCGTCCGCTCGGCCCGAACACTCGAGCGCAACGTCGAAGGGATCGTCGACGACACGGTTCGGGCTGCGCGGCGCCACCAGCGCGTCGGGCGTCACCGCGACCGCACCC
>JBOGFL010000184.1:0-2072 GCA_050743285.1 Acidimicrobiia bacterium | reverse complement strand
CGATCACCGTCCTCGGCGGCGGCGCGCAGCCGTTCGAAGGCGAGGTCCCGCAACTCCTCTTCGATCGAGACGAGCCGCTCGACGAGCGCCTCGACGTCAGCCATCGAGCGCGTCGGCGAGGAGCTCGGCGGGGTGCCGCACCCGCAGACCGGCCCCGGCCAGATGCATCGCGCAGCCCGGGTTGGCCGACACGACGAGCGGGTCGGGTCCACCCGCGCTTTGGATGGCAGCCAGCTTGCGGGATCGGATTTCGGTCGCGAGCGCGGGTTGCATGAGGTTGTACGCGCCGCCCGCCCCACAGCACAGCCCGTCGTCCTCGGTCGAGAGGAGCGCGTAAGCAGGCGCCAGGACTTCACGCACTGCGTCGTGGGCGCGTTGTACGTGTCGAAGGTGACAGGGGTCCTGCACCACCACGGCCTTTCCGGTCGGGCGCAGCGCCAGGGGCGCGCATTCCGCGAGCCACTCCGAGAAATCGCGGACCCGGGCCGCGAAACGTGCGCCGTCGTCAGTGCCGAGCAGATGGCCGAAGTCCTTCATGGCCGCGCCGCAGCCGGCGCTATCAACCCCGACGGGGTCGGTGCCGGGCATCGCAGCGATGACGCGCCGCGCGAGCACGCGGGCTTCGTCGAGCCGGCCCGCGTGCGCATGCAGCGCGCCGCAACAGTCGGCGCCGGGCCCGGGGAGGCCGACCCGAACGCCCGCCGCGTGCATCACTTTCGCCGCCGAGCGGTGGACGCCCCGCTGCCAGGCGTCCATGACGCAGCCGGGATAGAGGTAAACGTCGGTAGGGCCGGCATCAGCTCGCAACCGTCGGGCCAGATCGCGAGGCTCGAGGCGCGGCAGCGAATACCGCCGCGGCACGAGGTGCAGCCTCTGCGCGAGCAGCAGGAGCCATGACACGGCGACGAGCACTCCGTGTCGCGGGAGCACGAGGCGGTAGCCGGTCCATTCGACAACGCGCCGCCGCCACGAGCGCCCACCCGGCGTGCGCGCCAACGCGTCGCGCGCTCCCTCCATGAGGTGGCCGAAAGGAACCGAGGACGGGCACGCGGCCTCACAGCCGAGACACTGCACGCACTCCTCCATGTAGGTCTCGAACACCGCGTCCATCGGCGCACCTTGCATCTGCACTGCCTGCATGGCCGCGATCCGACCGCGCGGCGACGCCGTCTCGCGCCCAGTGACGCGATAGGTCGGGCAGTGTGGAAGACACAGGCCACACGCGACGCAGGCGACGAGCTCGTCCTCGTCCAGCCGTAGCGTCGTTGTCACAGGGGAAGCCGACCGGGGTTCAACTTCCGCGTCGGATCGAAGGCGTCCTTCAACCGTTGCAAGAGTGCGCGGTTCGGCAGTTCGACGCCGAACGGTTCGAGTCCGTCGCCCCCCGCCTCCCGGAGCATCCAGCCCCCGGCAGCCTCGGCCGTGGCGCGGGCGGTGGCGAGCGTGGCGACGTCGTCACTCGCGACATGCACGGTCCCGACACCGACCTCGGCGAGCCATCTCAGGCCGCGGACCCCACTGAGGTCTCGCCCCAGGGTGCCGACGCGACCCGCCACCACCGAGATGCGGCCGCGGTGGCGACCGGCGGGCCACGACGGCGAGTCGTCGGCTCGCTCGAGGCCGGCGCCGTCCTCCTGGGCCGCGACATCGGTGGGGTGACCTTCGAGCAGCACTCGCGTCTCGTTGCCATCCCACGCGACGCACGCCGGGCGAAAACAGCGGCGGCGCACCTCCGCGGGGTCGCCGTCGGTGCACGACCACGCCGAGAGCAGCGGACGGGGCTGGCACCGCAGGATGACCCGGGCGAGTACGCCAATCGTCCCGAGCGAGCCAACGAACAGTCGCGGCAGATCGTAGCCGGTGACGTTCTTCACAGTGGGCCCTCCCCCGCGCACGACCCGGCCGTCGGCGGTGACGAAACGCACCTCGAGCACACGGTCGCGAACTGGACCGTACGCCAGCCGGCGCGCGCCGGAAAGGCCGACGGCGAGGACGCCGCCGACGGTGGCATCGGGATCGTGGGGGTCGAGAGGACACTCTTGCCCGGCCTCGCCGAGCACGGCCTCCAGTTC
>JBOGFL010000183.1:0-2017 GCA_050743285.1 Acidimicrobiia bacterium | reverse complement strand
GACGAGATGCGCGACGACGTCGCGTTTGAGGGAGCGTTGGAAGGCGAAGTCGAAGTCCTCGAGGGTCTTGCGGGCCGGGAGGCGCGCTGCCTTGATGCGGCCTTTGCCGCCGTGGTCCTGGCGCGAGGCGACCTCGCGCTCGAGGCAGGCGGCGAGGAACTCCTCATGCGTCCAGGACTCGGCGCGCGCTCGGGTGGCGAGCCGATCGATCGCGGCGGCCAACGACGGTGCTTTCAGCGCCCGACAGAGATAGGCGAGGTCGCTGGTGGGCTTGGTGGCGGTCTTGGCCATCACGCCACTCCGAGTGCCCGGTCGTAGTCGCCGAGGTCGCGTTCTTCGACGTCGGTGACGTCGGGTGTCTGATGGTGGCCTGTTCGCGCGGCGCTCGACGGGCCCGTCCGCGCGCGGGATCGAGGATCGTGCGGTGCTTGGCGAGGCTGCGGCGGTGACGGGCGACCTCGGTGCCGTCGCCGGTCACCACCACCCACTCCAGGTCGACCCGCACCTCCACGCGTCGTCCGATCACCCGGGGATGCACCGAGTAGTCGCAGGTCTGCACACGCACGCAGTGATCACGACCGAGGCGAGTGGCAAAACGAAGCCCGACGTCGGGCAGCACCGGCGGCAGGCGCAGCATCGCGCCGCGGCCCTCAGCGATGCGATCGGCCGGGCGACACTGTAACGCGCGGTGGGTGCGTTGGTTGGCGCGGATCAGCCGGTTCGCCAGCTGGTCGTTGAAGTCCTCGACATCCGCAAAGGCTCGGCCGGGAAGGAAGCTCGTCTCGAGATAGCGGTTCGCGCGCTCGACCAGACCCTTGGCCTCGGGGTCAGCGGGCTTGCACACGATCACGCCCATGCCGAGCGTTCCGCGGAACGACTGGAATGCAGCGCTGAGCGTTGGCCGACCGCCGTGGCGGGACACCAGCGCGGCCTCGTTGTCATAGACGCCCTTGCGCGGCACCGCCCCGAGATCCCCGAGACAGCGGAGATGACCACCGAGGATGTCGTGAGCTTCTCGGCTCGGGATCATGCGCGCCACAGTCCAGCGCGAGTAGCCGCTCACGCCGACGATCACCGGCAGCTTGGCATGCTGGTCGACGCCGACCGGCACCGCCACCGGCGGGAACCACAGGTCCCACTGGGCGAGCTCGCCGGGCGCGTAGTCGGTTCGCTGGCAGGGATCGGGCGGCAGATACAACGGCCGCAGGTCCCGCACCCGCAGCTTCAGCTGGGTGAGGCCGCGGCGCCAGCCGATCCGCTCGGCGATCACCGTGGCCGGCATGCGCGGGAACTCCCCCAGCAGCTCTCGGATCCGCGGTTCCAAGTCGTCGACGATCGAGGCTCGCCTCGCCCGCTGATACGCCGGTGGCGCATCGGAGCGCAGCGCACCTCGCACGGTATTGCGCGCCACGCCCAACCGACGCGAGATCTCCTTGATCGACTAATCCTCGCTCATCGCGAGGCGTCGAATCTCGGCCCAGTCCTCCACCTTGAGCACCCTCTTCCTCCCCGGCTCGGGATCGAGCCAGGGTCCGACGTCCACCACGCCAGGTGGTGGACCCAAAAGGGGGGTCAGTTCACGGCCGTCGATAAGCGGTCAGTTTTCAACCGTCGCCGTCAACGGGTTCGAATCCCGTCGTCTCCACTCCATTTTGGCTTCTTCGAGTCATTCATTCATTTGCGCGAAGACCGGGCGAACGGCCGCGTCGCGCACTGCACGTTGTCCGACGTTCCATGGCGGTGAGGTCAACCCCCGCTCGCGGTTCGGCGAATAGTGCCGCCCAACGGAGATCACTCGGAGTTCATCGCGCCCGCCTGGGCGAATCACAACGAAGCAGTTCGCGGGTCCGACGGACTTGCGCGTCGAGGCGAGCGTCCCGAATCGGCACTTTGAGGGCGCAAGGCTCCTGGTGTCGTGGTGGCAGACGGGCGGCGCCACGGAATCAGATGCTCAGCCGCACGCTCTGTACCCCCACGCTGAGGTGTCGAACCGATCCGGTGCTACTGGGCTTGAGGC
>JBOGFL010000182.1:0-4524 GCA_050743285.1 Acidimicrobiia bacterium | reverse complement strand
GGGACTCGATCTCCCATGACCGCCCGCCTCTACGGCCCGTACGACCTCTGCGTCAAGTCGAAGGTGACCTGCCCGAAATGTGGCTGGAGGGAAAGATGATGCAGCAGGTCAACGGCGACCTGATCGTCTCGGCGAGCGACCTCAACGCCTACCTCGCCTGCCGACACCTCACCGTCCTCAACCTCGCGTACGCCCGCGGAGATCGCTCGGTAACTCCGCGGCGCAGCCCCGACGCGGAGCTGATCGCCCGCAAGGGCGACGAGCACGAGGCCGCCTACCTTCAATCGCTCAAGGACCACGGACGCGAGGTGGTGGAGATCACGATGCCCGATCGCGCGCTCGAGTCACTCCGCGTGGCTGCGTCTGCCACCGAGGAAGCGATGCGGAACGGGGCGGACGTGATCTACCAGGGAACGTTCTTCCGCGACGGCCTGCGAGGGCACGCCGACTTCCTCTTCCGTATCGACCGACCCTCGGACCTCGGGAATTGGAGCTACGAGGTCGCCGACACTAAGCTCGCGCGCCGCGCGAAGCCCTACTTCATCCTCCAGCTCTGCTTCTACAGCGAGCTGCTCCACGCCGTTCAGGGGGGCGAGCCGCCCGAGCGCATCCACATGACCACGCGGCCGCCCTTGCCGATCACCGAGGAGGAGGCGAACACCTTCGCTGCCGCGCTCCTCATGCCGGCGCGGCTGATCCGAGAGCACTATCCCCGGCTCAGGGATCACGGCGATATGTGCGAGCTGTTCGGTGCGTCTGGTGCTGCGATGGGACGGCGGTTGCATGCAGTGCTTCGTCCCGGCGCCTCCACCTGACGCGCCTGTCAGATCCGACCGGCTCATCCCGACCCTCTTGTGTCGTGCGCAAAACCCCGAGAGTAGGAGGAGTCAGCATGCAGGAAGCCGAGCCGTTTGATCGCGTGGCACTGAACGTTCGCGAGACCAGCCTGATACCCACCCTGTTTCGGGCGATTGCGCTAATGATCGCGTCGGTGTCGTTGCCCGCGCGCACGAAGCAATCGGCGCGCTCCTGGGCGTCGCTGATCTGGCGCGCCCGCGAACCTCGTCGCGCGGCGCCGGCGCCACGCCTTCGGCGGGCTCGGCCGAGGTCAGGAGACCGCGGCTCGTGTTCCCCTTGGATCATGTCCTGCTCTGACGAACGGCGGCTCCGTCACCCGGCACGGCGATTTCCGAATGTCTGATTGCGTGCTATGTAGGGGCCTCTGATGGAGGAAGTAATCGGATACGTGTTCTTCGCCCTGCTCGCTAGGGAAGTTCTTGCCGACTTGCGAACGGGGATGAACTACAGGCACTGGCCGCCGTGATCACACTGAGGCAGTTTTGAAGGAGGACCGCCCGCTGGTCGAGCCGTGGCGTGCTCGTGGCGGGATGCTCGGGCTCGCGGTGGGCGACGCGCTGGGCGCGCCGCTGGAGTTCAGCTCGCGCGAGCGGGCCGGCGACGCGGTCGGCCGCGGGCTGGAGATGGCGGGTGGCGGGCCATGGGAGCCGGGTGAGTGGACCGACGACACGGCGTTGGCGCTGGCGCAGGCGGAGAGCATCGCTGCGCACGGCCTGCTCGACACGGCCGATCTCGCCCGCCGCTACATCGCCTGGGCGGACAGCGGCCCCAAGGACATCGGGAACACGACCAGGGCAGCGCTTCAGGGCGCAAGCGACGACGAGGACGCGCGCAACCGTGCCAGGGAGTTTCACGAGCGCACGGGCCGCTCCGCCGGCAACGGCACGGTGATGCGCGCCGCTCCGATCGCTCTCGCAGCACGCTCGCGCGAGGAGGCCTTCGACGCAGCCCGCGCCGACGCGGTCCTCTCGCACCACGACCCTGCCGCCGGCATGTCCTCGGCGGCGCTCTGCGCCGCGCTGCTCGCGATCAACTGTGGCGAGCCCCCGCTCGATGCGGCCCTCGGTCTGGTCGAGGGACACGCAGCGCTCGAGGGCGCGCTTCGCAGCGCCGAGGCTGAGGACGAGGAGGCGCTCGCCGCGCTGGCCTCGAACCAGCTCGGCGCCTGCTGGACCACGCTGGCAATCGCGCTGTACGCGCACGATCGCTTCGACGAGTACGAGAGCGGGGTCACCTGGGCGATCGGGCTCGGTGGGGACACCGACACGAACGGAGCAGTTGCCGGCGCGCTTCTCGGCTGCCGCGATGGCGCGGACGGGATTCCGCAACGCTGGCGCTCGGCGCTCCGTGACCGCGAGCGGGTCGAGCGGGCGGCAGCGGGTCTCAGCGGAGGGACCGAGTGACGATCAGACCCGAGACGCCCATCAAGCGCGCCCTGTGGGGAGACGACCACACCACGCTTGGGGAGATCACCGTCGAGTTGGCCGGACCCCGAGCGGCGATCGCGCTCAGCAAGGGAGCCGAGCCGAAGCTCTACCCCCACGTCCACCCAACGAGGACGCCGTGACGGCCGTGGCCGGTCCGCGAGCGACGCTTCTGGTGATCGCCGACGGCCATAACGGATTCGAATCCGCAGAGGCGGCTGTCTCCCACGTCCTAGACGTGCTCGGCGACGACCCGCCCGCAGAGCTCGACCGGAAGGAGTTCGTCCAGCTGTTCCACGACGCCGGCGAGGCCGTGCTCGCGGTGACCCGGCGTCTGGATTGCCCGAACCGCGAGAGCCGGACGACACTCGTCGTTGCCCTGGTGGGCGATCGGCAGCTACGGTGGGCGGCCATGGGCGACTCCGCACTGTTCGTCGCCGGCCCGAAAAGGGCGCGAAGACTCGACACCCCCCGCTCGCACTTCGTCGGCTATCCGATGACGCTTGACAACGTTCGTGAGCGGCTTCCCCGAGGTGTCTTTCCGCTCGATGGCGACGAGTGGGTGATCCTGGTTACGGACGGGTTCACCGACTTCCTCCCGGGTTCACCGGATACGGTGTCCGCAGCTACCGTCGCGGCCTCGTCGGACGATGCCGCGCAGCTTGCGCGGGATCTCATGCAACGGTCATTTGCCCACGGAGCCGCAGACAACGTCGCGGTCGCGGTGGCTGCTGGCAGTCAGGATGAGCTCACGGAATCGGACTACTCGGGACGGAGACATCAGATAACTGCTGACCATGCCTCACGCAGACGAACAACCTGACTGCCCCAGCTGCGGTGCTGGCGCAGTGCCGATCGTTTACGGCCTACCAGGCAGGGAGGCCCAAGAGCGCGCACGGCGTGGCGAGATCGTGCTGGGCGGGTGTTATCTGACCGACGGCGCCCCCTGCTGGGCTTGCCCCCACTGTGGCTGGAGGTGGGGACGATTCCGCTGGCAAAGCTCCAGCGAGCAGGAGTCGATGCGGGTCTTGGAGGACGCGATTCGCAAGGTCCGAGAGCGTGGGACCGGGGCCGCCTAAGTGAACCGCGGAGTGCTCGGGGTAGCCCGATGACTGGAAGCCGGTATCAAAACTGCTTCTACTACTACCGGGGGCCGTCGAAGGGACAGTCGGAAGCGGATCTCGCCCAACAGGTGGAGGACAACTCCACGAAAGTACTGATCAACGTGCTCGAGTACTCGGAGCCGGATCTGGCCAGCAGCTTTCTCCGGGAGGTGCTGGGGACGACGATCGATGCGGACCAGGGGTCCGCTCAATTCTTCCTGCAGGGCGGACCCAAGTCTCCAGCCGCTCGCCGCCTGCTGATCGGCCTGAGCGTCGCTGGAACGATCCACCCAGGTTCCTGGAGGCACAAGGAACAGGGGAGTCGAGTCGACGCCGCCATCCACCGCCCCGGGGCGCTCACGGTCCTGATCGAAACGAAGGTGGTCGACGCGCTCGACGGTGCGCAACTTCAGCGGCACGCTAAGAAGTGGCGCCTTCCGACCGCCCGTGCGGATCGGGGCCCGGCGTCCGTGCCGGAGCAGTGGAAGCTGATCACCTGGGCGAGCGTGTATGAATGGGCCCGCCAGCAGGCGGCCCGTCGTTCTGGCGAGCCGACGCGTTTTCTGCTCGGCCAGCTCAGCCAGTACATGGAGCTGAGTGGACTCGCACCCACCTGGCGCCTACGGGACGAGCACTTCCAGTACTTCGACCCGGAGTCAGGTGAACGCGATCCGGCCGTCAAGCAGGAGATCAAGGTGCGCCTCGAATCCATGTGGAAAGCGGTCGAGGCCAGGATAGGATCCGAGGCCTTCCAGGCATCACTTGGCGAGGTGAGGGTCGGGAACGTCGGCGCCAAGGACGACCACGCGTGGGCGCAGTCCCACGTCGGGCCCGCCTGCTGGGAGAACGCCAACATCACGATCGAGCTGCGCGCGAACGAGATCTCGGTGAACATCGTCGGCTGGTTCAAGCACCAGGGCGAGCGTGTTGAGCGCTGGCTGTTGGGTGACTCTGGCAGAGCGTTCGTGAACGCCAACCCCGGGTACGACCTGGTGGTGTTCGTCATCACCGGGAAGGGAGAGGAGAAGGTGTTGTGGCAGGGCGCCACAGGAAAGGAGCTCACACGGCTGAGGCTTTCAGCCGAGGCTCTGGACTCGCTGCCCGAAAAGCTTTCGACGTGGCGCGACGGGCTCGATGAG
>JBOGFL010000181.1:0-2741 GCA_050743285.1 Acidimicrobiia bacterium | reverse complement strand
CCGCCAGTCTTGTCGAACAGACAATTGCAACCCTCGGGCGCCTCGACGCGATCGTGAACAACGCCGGCTTCGTTCGCGATCGGATGCTCGTGAGCACCTCCGAGGACGAGTGGGACGCAGTCGTGCGCGTCCACCTAAAGGGCCACTTCTGCACCACGCGCAATGCCGTCGCTCACTGGCGCGACGCCGCCAAGCGAGGTGAGACGGTCGACGCCCGCATCGTCAACACGAGCAGCGGCGCAGGCCTGCTCGGCAGCGTCGGGCAGAGCGCCTACTCGGCAGCAAAGGCCGGCATCGCCGCGCTCACGCTCGTCGAAGCCGCCGAGCTCGGCCGCTACGGCATCACCGCCAACGCCATCGCGCCATCGGCGCGAACGCGAATGACCGAGCAGGTCTTTGCCGATCGCATGGCCGCGCCCGCGGACGGCTTCGACACCATGGCCCCCGAGAACGTGTCGCCGCTCGTTGCCTGGCTCGTCAGTTCCGAGTCGCGGGAAGTGACGGGTCGCGTCTTCGAAGTCGAAGGCGGCAGGATCGTGCTCGCCGACGGGTGGCGGCCGGGACCGCGCGTGGAGCAAGCCGAGCGCTGGGATCCGACCGAGATCGGCCCGGTCGTCCGCAAGCTCCTCGGCGAGGCGACGCCCCCCGAGCCGGTGTACGGCGCGTCGCCGTGAAAACCGCGACCGACCGGCGCGCCGCCCACGTCGAAGACACCCGCGCCGCCCTGCTGGCCGCGGCGCGCGTCTTGTTCACCGAGAAGGGCTATGCAGCGACCGGCACCGAGGAGATCGTCCAGCGAGCCAGCCTCACTCGGGGCGCGCTGTACCACCACTTCCGGAACAAGGAAGACCTGTTTCGGGCGGTGCTCGAGCAGGTCGAGGAAGAACTGATCACCGACCTCGTCTCGGCCCGGACCGAGCCGGTTCCCGCCGAGTTCTGGGTCGGGTTCCGGCAGGGCTGCCAGCGCTTCCTCGACGCGTGTGACGACCCCGCAGTTCGACAGATCATGCTCGTCGACGGGCCGGCGGTGCTCGGATGGGCGCAGTGCCGGGAGATCGGCCTGCCCTCCGGATTCGGCGCGCTGCACCAATCGTTGGACGAAGCACTGAAACTCGGCGTCCTCGATCCCCAGCCGGTCGAGCCGCTCGCCCACCTTCTCATCGCCGCGATCAGCGAGGCCGCGCTGTACATCGCTGCTGCCGACCGCCCCGAGGCGGCACGGGCCGAGATGGGCGGCGCCCTCGACCGCCTGCTCGAGCGCCTCCGCCGCTGAACCGGGTGGGTTTACACCGTCCCCTACCAGCGGTACGTTTCATACCGCCTGTATGACGAGTGCCGCTGACCTCTTCCATCCTGACGCCGCGCGGGAGCCGCACCCGGTCTACCGCAAGTTCCTCACCGAGTGCCCGGTGGCCCGGCTCGAGGACGCCAACGGGCTCGTGCTGCTCACCCGTTACGAGGACGTCCACCACGCCTTTCGGCAGCCCGACGTCTTCTCGTCCGCGATGGAGGCGGTGCAGATCGGCCAGGACCGGCCGCTCATCCCGCTCCAGATCGATCCGCCCGAGCACGCCAAGTACCGACGGCTGCTCGACCCCCACTTCTCGCCCAAGCAGGTGGCGTCGCTCGAAGACGACGCCCGCCGGCTCGTCGCCGAGCTCGTGGATCGCTTCGCATCCCGAGGCGAGTGCGACCTGCACGCCGAGTTCACCGAGCCGTTGCCGTCGACAATCTTCCTGGCGCTGATGGGGCTCCCACAGTCCGACCTCCCCGAGTTCCTCGAGTGGAAGGACGACATCGTCCGTCCTGACGTCGACCCCGCCGACGGCGAGGCCGCAGACCGTGCCCGCAAGGACGCGGGCAAGGCGATCTACGCCTACTTCGAGGGCGCCATCGACGAACGGGAGAAGCACCCCGACGACGGGCTGTTCAGCCGCCTCATGACCAGTGAGGTCGAGGGACGCAGCCTCAGCCGGGAGGAGATCCTCGATATCTCCTACTTGCTCCTGCTCGGTGGGCTCGACACCGTGACCGCCACGCTTGATTGCTCGTTCGCGTGGCTGGCCCAGAACCCCGGTGCGCGCGAGGGCCTGGGCACCGACCCCGACCGCACGGGCGTTGTCGTCGAAGAGCTCCTCCGCCACCAGACGCCGGTCACGATGGTCGTGCGAGTCGCCGCCCAGGACACGACCGTGAACGGCGTCGAAGTACGCAAGGGTGACCACGTGTCTCTGCTCATCGGCGCGAGCAACGCCGATGATTCGGAGTTCGAAGCGGCGCACGAGGTCAGCTTCGAGCGCGGCGCCAACCGGCACCTGTCCTTCGGCGGCGGGCCTCACCGGTGCCTGGGATCGCACCTCGCCCGCCTCGAGCTCCGGGTCGCACTGGAAGAGTTTCATCGTCGCATCCCCGATTACGCCCTCGCCGAAAACGCGGAGCTGACCTACTCCTTCGGCATCCGCCAGCTCCAGACCCTTCCGCTCGTATTCAGCTGACGCACCGCTGCGAGACTGGCGCGGTGCGAGATCGGCTGCTCACCAACCCGATCAGCAACGCGTTGCTCCGCCCCGCCGCATGGTTGGGGCGCGAGGTCATGACCCGGCGCATGCGCGCCGAGGACCGCCGCCAGGAGCCCATCGTGCTCATGCACGGATTCATGGGCTTCCGGGAGTTGGGCCCGGTCGAGTACTTCATGGGCGTGCAGCAGGCTCTCGGGCTCGACGGTTTCAGCGTCTACGCAC
>JBOGFL010000180.1:0-5396 GCA_050743285.1 Acidimicrobiia bacterium | reverse complement strand
CCCCCTGCTTGCAAAGCAGGTGCTCTGACCAGGCTGAGCTACGTCCCCGCTCGTTCGATGGTAGGCCCCGCACCGGATGCGAGAACGAGCGCGATTGACTCGAACTGGCGGAACAGCTTCGGCGCTGGCGCGGGTGGCTGCCGCGAGGCCGCGACCGCTTCAGCCATCTTCGTGCTCGGTGCGTAGCTGCCGGATGCGCTCGGCGACATCGGCTACCCGCTGCTCGAGGTCTCGCTGGTACTCCTCCAGCTCGTCGATCGAGGCGTCCTCGCGTCCATACCTGCGGCCTCGGCGGCCCCGGCGGTAGTAGACGCCCCGCGCGCGCCGGGGGTGGTGCTCGTCGAGGCGGCGGTGAAAGTGCTCGTGGAGTTCGTGCATCACTGATGACTCCCTTCGTATCGGTCGAGAAATGTGGCGACGGTGGTGGCCGATCGCCGCAGCGCATCGGCCCACGTGTCGAGAAGTCGGAGGCCGGCCTCGGTCAGCGTGTACGTGCGGCGGCCCGGGCCCGGCCCGTCCGCCTCCCACTCCGAGGTGACGATCCCTTCGGCTTCGAGCCCCCGCAGCAGTCGGTAGAGGTTGCCGACGTCGACGTGCTCGTCGGGGATGAGCTCCCGGAGCGAGTCCGCCAGCTCGTAGCCGTGCCGGGGACCGGCCTGCAGGACGAGGAGCAACGCCGGCTCGACGAACCGCTCGACCCGGGCCTGGACGCCCCAGCTTCCCGGCCCCGACGGCCAACGGCAGCGGGCGCCCCGGCGCCGGTGCCGGCCTCCTCCGCTTCGCGTCTCTCCTCGCACGGTGTGCGACTATATGTGAGTTACATCTATAGGTCAAACCCGGGTCAGAATCGAGGCGATTGGAGGGGTTTGGTGTAACTGTCCGACCTGGGTGCTACAGTACGAACTGATGTTCGATATGGCCGATCGTATCCGGGACGAGCTCGACGACCTGGTCGCCGCGGTCGACCCTCACGCCCTCGACGGGCGCCGAGCCCGCCGACTCTTCGACATCGCGGTGGAGATCGAACAGCGCGCCGCCGCGCTCCGGCTGCTTGTGGCCGGGCGCCTCGACGAGACCCTCGGGTGGCGCGGCGAAGGCGATCGCTCTTCCGCCCACTACGTCGCCCGCAAGACCGGAACGACGCTCCGCGATGCGGTTGGCGCGATGCAGACGGCGCAACGACTCGATCCCAACGGCGCGACCGCCGACGCGCTCAGGTCCGGAGAACTCTCGGCCCAGCAGGCCAGTGAGATCACCGCGGCGTGCGTCGCCGATCCGCACGCCGAGAAGCGGCTGGTGGAGCAGGCGGGCCGCGAAGGCTTTCAGGAGCTGCGCCACGAGTGCCGAAGGGTGAAGGCGGCCGCGCGGGCCGGCGAGATCGCCCATGACGACGCGATTCGTCGCTCGCGTTTTCTCCGGACCTGGACCGACGAGGACGGCGCCGGGCGCGGCGAATGGAAACTGGCGCCCGAAGACCAGGCCCGGCTGCTCGCCCGGCTCGAGGCCGAGGCACGGGCGGTCACCGCCGAATCGGCTGATGCTTGCCGTGCCGACGCCCTCGTTCAGCTGGCCGAATGCGGCCGTGGCGGCCGCCTGGCTCCGACGGTCGTGCACCTGCGCGTCGATCACGCGGCCTTCGAACGTGGGCACACCGAGCCCGACGAGATCTGCGAGATCGAAGGTGTGGGGCCGGTACCGGTGGCGACCGCTCGCAACCTCAGCACCCGGGCCGTGGTGCACGCGCTGCTGACCGAGGGCACCGACGTCACGCGGGTTGCGAACCTCGGCGCCACATCCCCACCGCCCTGGAGACCGCCCTCCGGCAGCGCGATCAAACCTGCGTCGTCCGAGGATGTTCGGAGCGCGAGCGCCTCGAAATTCATCACAAGGACCCGGTTGCTGAGGGTGGTGTCACCAGCCTCGACAACTTGGAGCGTCGCTGCCGGTGGCACCACTACCTGGCGACACACCATCCCGACCGGTCACCACCCGATCGGTCGCCGCCCGACGATCTGAAGCTCGCGGTCTAAGCGTCGCGACGAGAAGCGTGCTCGCAGCAGACCGCGCCGCCGCCGACGTCTTTCCCTACGCCGCTCCAAGAGCTGGTCACAACGAGCGACCAACCACGTGACCGTCAAAAATTGCGCGGTCACAGGTGCGGACGGCGATGGCGTCGCCGACCCGGTGCAACTCGGGCACCCGGTCCTTCAGCGCCTCGTAGAGCGAGCGGTCGGGAACGCCGTGGGTTCGGATCACGACGGTGTCGACCGGCACCGGCGGCTCGAGCTTGCCGGCCAACGTGTCGACCAACGTCACCTCGTGGTCCCCGATGAACGCGAGCACCGTGTTCGGGCGCCATTGCACCCCCGCCCGCACCGCGCGGGGCAGCACCGCCGCCTGGGTCTCGCCGTCGAGCGCAATCGGCGACGGGAGAGAGGACACCACAGTGACGTCGCGGCCCTGGCCGGCGAGCAGCTCGCCCAAGCCGATCGCCTCGATGTGGCCGACCGCGTCCAGCACGACCACGCGGTCGCCCAGCCCGTCGCCGGCGAGGGCGCGCTGCAGTGCTTCCTCATGGTCGAGCACCCAGTCGTGCTCGCTCCCCCGTACCGGCGTCGGGTGCCACTTGGCCCGGCCGAACTTGGTGGCCAAGCCGCCGGTCGCCAGCACCACCGCTTCGGGCTCGAGTTCCAGGACCGTCGCCGCGGTCGCATCGACGCCCCGCCGCACGTCGACGCCTTGCCGGGCGCACTCGCCTGCCCGCCAGTCGGCGAAATCGGCCAGCTCCTCGCGTCCCGGCAGCGCCTGGGCGAGGCGGATCTTGCCGCCGAGGTCGGCCGAACGCTCGAGCAACGTGACCCGATGCCCGCGGTGGGCGGCGACCCACGCGGCCTCGAGCCCAGCGGGGCCGCCCCCCACGACAACCACGTGTCGTGGACGCGGCGCGGCCGTCATCGTCCCGAGGCCCAGGTCGGCCTCCCGGCCGACCGCCGGGTTCTGCACGCAGTTGATCGGCAGTCCCTGGAGCAGGTTGCCGTAGCACGACTGGTTGGTGCCGGTGCAGTGACGGATCGTCTCGGGCCGGCCCGCGGCCGCCTTGCGCACCCACTCGGGGTCGGCGATCAACGCCCGCACCAACGTCACGCCGTCGGCCTCGCCACCGGCCACGATCTCCTCGGCCTGCTCGGGCGTGAGGATGCGGTGCACGGTGAACACTGGTGTGTGCTCGGCCTTCTTCTTCACCGCCGCCGCCGCGTACACACCGAACCCGGGGCGGGTGTAGTTGGTGCGCACCATTCCGATACCCGACACCCCGACGCTCACGTTCAGAAAGTCGACGAGCCCCATCGCTTCGTAGGCGGCCGCGATCTCGCCCGCGTCGTCGGCGGAGAGCCCGCTCCCGTCGTGCTGTTCCTCGTCGCCGACCAGGCGGAGACCGACCACGAGCTTCCCGCCGGTCGCCTCCCGGACCGCTTCCAGTACCTCGGCGCCGAAGCGCAACCGGTTCTCCAACGACCCGCCGTAGTCGTCGGTGCGCAAATTCGACTTCGGTGAAAGGAACTCGTGGATCAGGTACCCGTGCGCGCCCTGCACCTCGATGCCGTCGAAGCCCCCCTGCGCGGCATGTCGCGCGCACCGGGCGAAGTGCTCGACGAGCTCCCGGATCTCGGCCGGCTCCAGCGGCTTCGGCGGCTCGTTGAAGTTGGCGACGTCGGACGGGGCCCACACCGGCAACTTCGACCACGGGCCCTGGTTCACACCACCGTTGTGCGTGAGTTGGATGAACGCCAGCGCGTCGTGCTCGTGCACCTGGGCGGTCAGCGCGTCGAAATGCGGTACCGCCTCCTCGCTCCACGCCTGTGCATTGTTGGGCATCTGGTACGCGGTCGTCGGATGAACGGCAGTCTGACCGGCGATGACGGCCGCCACTCCACCCTCGGCCCGGTCGGCGAGATAACGGCCGAGACGGCGCCCGTAGAATCCCGGCTCGCCCACCACCGGGTTCGGTTCCGTGAACATGGTGAAGTGCGCGCCCATGATCACGCGGTTGCGTAGTTCCACGGGACCGACGCGCAACGGCGCGAGCAGGTGCGGATAAGGCCCGCTGACCACTGCGGGAGTGTAGGGGTTCGGGTCGACGGCCATGCCGCATCGGGCGCCTCGGGTACTGCTGAGCACCTCTCCGGCCGCCGGGTCCGGCCGCTAACCTCCAACGCGTAACCGGTCATCCGATGACAGGGGGTCGCGATGAAGGTCGTGGTCGACTACGACCTGTGCGAGAGCAACGCGGTGTGCATGAGCATCGCCCCGGAGGTCTTCGAAGTGCGCGACGACGACAACCTCTACATCCTCCAGGAGAACCCGCCGGAGGAACTGCGGCCGAAGATCGAAGAGGCCGTCCGCATGTGCCCCAAGCAGGCCATCTCCCTCGTCGAAGATTGACGTCGACCAGCGGCACGCCCACGGACGGGCCGCCTGATCAGATCGTCGACGGGCACGGCCCCGACGACGCACACGCACCCGGGCCCGAGCTCCGCCGGCTGGCCGATGCGCTCCGGCTCGTCGTCGACCAGATCACCCGCACCGAAGCCGCCCCCGGCACGCTGATCCGGGCCGCGGAAACCGTCGAGGCGGCCGCGGCGGTGCTCGAGCCCGAGACACCCTCGTGGGGGCCGCACATTCCCGCCCGGGGCGCGCCCGATGGCGACCCGCACGATTACTTCCCGTTCAGCCCCGTCGTCGGCTTCTTCAACCCGTTGGCACCGCCGGTGGAGGTCGAGGTGCGTGATGGTGTCGTCCACGGGCAGGCCAACCTCGGTTCGGCGTTCGAGGGGCCGCCGGGATGCGTGCACGGCGGCGTGATCGCCTCGATGTTCGACGAGCTGCTCGGCATCGTGAACATCGCCGCCGGCGTCGGCGCCATGACCGGAACGCTCACGATCCGGTACCGCAAGCCGACACCGCTGCAGACCGACCTCCGCTTCGAGCTCCGTCACACCGGCGTCGAACGCCGCAAGGTGTTCGCCGCCGGGTCGATGTACGCGGGCGACGAGCTGTGCGCCGAGGCCGAGGGCATCTTCATCCTCACCGCCTACCGGCAGTTCGACGATCTCCGCGTCGAGGCCGAAGCCCGGGCCACCGGTCGGTGACCGCGGAACTCGACCGCTGGGTACAGCTCGACGGCTGCCTCAACTTCCGCGACCTGGGCGGGCATCGCACGGTTGACGGGCGGCCGGTGCGGCCCGGCCGCGTCTTCCGCAGCGATTCCCTCCACCACCTCACCGTCGCCGACATTCAGCACGTCGCCGACGCGCTGGGCCTCCGCACCGCGATCGATCTCCGTACCGACGACGAGGTCGACCGCCACGGGCGGGGCGGACTCGAGGCCCGGGGCG
>JBOGFL010000179.1:0-2082 GCA_050743285.1 Acidimicrobiia bacterium | reverse complement strand
CCGTAGAGGCGCTCGGGTGCCGCGCCGCGCAACAGCTGGGGCATCGCCACTTCGGGTTCTGCGGGGGGCGCAACGAGGGCGGACTCGTCGAAGACGTGCACGATCTTGAAGCGGGCCAGGACGCGCCGGGTGACGTTCTCGCCGGTGTCGGGGTCCTCGACGCTGACGCTGCGGTGGACGGGGGCCAGGATTCGATGGGCCTTGGCGCCCTTTCGCACTTGGCAGCGTCCGCCGTCTCGGTCCGGGATGGTCTGCCAGGTTCGGTAGCCGGCGACACGACCTTCGGCGCCTTGGGCGATGAGCAGCATGACGTTGCGAGCGGAATAGGTGTGGAACCGCCGGGTCATGTCGAGCATGGCCAGCCATTCATCGCTGGTGGCCAGACGGGCGACCTGCGCGGCGAGCAATTCATGGGCTTCTCGCAGGGCGTCCGAGCTCGTGGCGGCGGTCATTCGCGCCTCGCGGCGGCGGTCGCGGTCCCGCGGGGGGCGTGGGCTCGGGCAGCGAGCTTGCGGTCCCGGTAATAAGGACGTGCGTGCAGGTGGGCCGGCGGCAGGGTGCCGTGCACCAGGAGCGCGCCGCCGGGCGCCGCCTGGCGAAGCACATGGACCGGAAGCAGGCGCGTCGGGTGCGTGGAGTCCGACAGGGAGCGACGGCCGGCGGAGAGATCGATCGACTCGGAGCGCCGCAGCGCGTCCTCGTCACCGAGGATCCGGCTGGCGTAGTCCAAGGTGGCCGGGTCCGAGAGACCCGAGAAGATGATCTTGGTGCCGTGGTTCGTGACGACCGAGTCGGCGAGCCGGCCGTACGCGGCGTCGATCTGGGCCTTGGATTGCCAGATCGTCACCAACAGGATGCCGATCCCCGAACACGTTGAGGCGACCGCGGGCAGCCACCGCGTCGGTGTGTTGGCCGCTTCGTCCATGACCAGCAGCGTCGAGGGCAGCGCGGCGTTGGTGCGTCCGGCGCGCTCGAAGGCTTGTTGGACGAGGTCGCCGATGAGGCCCCCGAACACCGGCGCCAAGCGGGCCTGTTCGTGCGTCGGCGCGCACAGATACAGGGTGTTGGCGCCTGAGACGAGCCAGTCGAGATCGACGTCGCAGCGCTCGGCGGAGGCCGCGACGCCGGGGTCGGCCCAGGCCGCGACGAGCGTCTGGACCGTGGCATAGGTGCTGGCGCGGGTGCGTTCGTCCATCGACCACGTCGCGGCGAGCGTCTCGAGCACCTGGTTCGCCGCCGCCTGCCGGGCCGGAGGAGCATCGTAGAGTTGGCCTTCGACGGCAGCGAGGACCTCGCCGGCACCGTCGCCGCCGGGACGGTCTTGGGTCAGGACCCACCGCAAGACGTCGTGCATCGTCGAACCCGACGCCGCCGCCGTCCACAGCAGCGGCCACAGGAGCTGTTCGGCGAGCCGCAGGAAGAAATCGAGGTTCTCGGCGCCGCGCTGTGGGCCGGCGTCGCACAGCGCACGCGCCGCCTTCTGCGCTCCGCTGATCGTCGTCGCACCGCGAAGCGGCGACCAGCCCGCCGCGATCTCACCCGTCACGCCGGTGGGATCGAACACCCGCACCTCTCCGAGTGCGCGGCGCCAGTTGATGGTCGAGCCCATGAGGTCGGACTTGACCGACGACAGGATCGCCGGACCGTCCCACTCCAAGATCCCGGACACGCAATTGGAGGTCTTGCCGCAACGCGACGGACCGACCACCAACACCGCGGAGCGATCCCCGCGCCGACTGCCGCCACCCGCCGGCGCGGCGCCGTTCTCGGTGGCCACAAGACGGCGACCGACCCGCCCGAGGATCAGACGGCCGGGAACTGGGCCCGGCACGACCAGCGGCGCCAAGTCCCGGATGCGGGCGAGGCGCGCCCGGGTGTCGACCCCGAGTCGCAGACGCCGCGGTGAGCCGGCTCCGCTGCGCCACACCACCCGAAGCAGCGGCACCGACAGCGCGGTCATCGCCAATGCGACGAATGCCGTGCACCCCCAGTACGGGACCGGACCCGGCAGCACGAGCGCGGCGTCCTGTGGCCACGCGTCCGCAGGCGCGCCAGCGTGCTCGCCCAAACGCGACGCGGCCG
>JBOGFL010000178.1:0-6281 GCA_050743285.1 Acidimicrobiia bacterium | reverse complement strand
GTCATCGAGCGCATGATCTCGGTGGCACGCGCCGTCTCGCCGTCGGGCTCGCCGAGCAGTCGCGCCATCTGGGCCTCAGCGCCGCGCTGACGAGCCTCCAGGAGTGCGGCGGTGTCGGTCTTCGCGGAGCCGCTCGCGATCGCGGCCTCGACGACGTCGGGATTGAAGTGGGCGAACGTCGCGGCCACGACACTCCAGGGAGCTGGCTGCCCGAGAGACGCGCCGCGACTGCAGAAGTAGCCCTCGATGAAGTCGAGTCCGAGTTCCTTGTACGCCGAGATGGCTTCGGGCGCGAAGTAGACGTTCGCGGCGATCGGTTCGACGAGGTTGCGCAGCTGACGGGCGATCGCGTGTCCGATGTGAGGCAGGGTACTGCGAGCGCGACAGTCGAATTCGGCGGACGCCGCCTCGGTGCCCAGAATGCGTCAGGGGCGCAGCTCAGCCGGGATGTCCGCCCGGCGTGGGTTCGCTTGATCACGCCCGGACAGCACCGGGTCGGGTCGCGGCCAGCTGATGCCGACCTCCGGATCGTCCCACGCGACGCCCAGCTCGTCGGCGGGGTCGTAGTACGCGTCCACGAGGTAAGTGATCGTGGCGTCGGTCAGCGCATAGAACCCGTGTGCGACACCACGCGGGATGTACACGCAGTGGTGTTCGGGTGGCCCCAGCTCGAACGTCTGCGTTGCGCCATCCGTTGGCGAGGTTGCGCGGAGGTCATGGAGGGCGACGAGCGCCCTACCCTGCGGGACGTACCAGTAGTCGGCCTGATGTAGGTGGTAGTGGAGGCCGACGAGCGCTCCGGCGCGACGGTCGGCGCGGTTGGCCTGCACCATCGGTCGCGCGTGCGGAACCCATTCGGCGCGGAACGTCTCGACGAACAAGCCGCGATCGTCCCCGAACACGTCGGGCTCGACGACATGGACGTCGGCGATCACCGACGATTCTTTGACGGTAGCCATCCGTCCGCAGTTTGATCGCCGGCGTCGGGCACGCGCAACACGCGCCGCGGATGCCCCTGGCGCTCAGAGTCGAATCAGCACGACGTCGTCGGTGCGACACTCCACGGTGCCGAGCTGTTCGACGTCGACCTGGTCAGCGGCGCTTGCACTGAGCAAGACGTGCGTGGCGTTGTATTGCTCCGCGATCTGGCGCTGACGGCTCAGCGGCGAAAGGAGGAACTCCTCGACGGCTGCTTCGCGCTCATCGGTGTCGTCGACCTCGGGCGCACCGTTCGGCGGCACGACGAGCTTTGCGCCGGACGCGAGCGCCGGCCAGGCGAGATGGCCCTCGGGCGCGATCACGACGGCGTCCGAAGGGACGCAGTCGACGGCATCCGCATCGTCGCGCGCCGTGTTCAGGCGGTCGTCGTCCGCGATCGATGCCGGAAGCAACGGGCTCGGGACCATGTGAGACAGCGCGGTGGCGACTCCGACGGCCCCGATCGCAGCCACTCCCGCCCCGAAGATCAAGCGGGCGTCGCGCCGGGTGGCGGAGGGCGAGAACGCGCCCGCCACGACATCGGCCACGGCCAGCTGCACCGGCAGCAGGCCGAACGGCAGGAGGCGCCCCAGCGCCGGACTGTCGATCACCACGCCGACGCCGACGAGGACGAGCGGGGGGATCGCCAGCACGAGGAGCCGCCAGTCGTTTCGTCGCCGGCAGAGGAGAACGACGACGGGGAGGCAGGCGAAGGCGAGGCCCGCCCGGGGCAGGATGCTCTCGAGCACTCGGGCGTTGGCGTCGCTGTAGGAGCCCGCGTTGTCGAAGAGCGAGCTGATCGAGAAAAAGGGCCAGACGAGCAACGCGACGAGCGCCACAGCCGCCGGCGGCGCGAGCTGCGCGAACGCGGGCCCAGCCGGCGCGCGCCCTCCGATAACCGCTTCGGCAAGGAGTGCAACCACGGCCACGCCGAACGCAGCACCAGTAATCGGATGCGAGAGCGTCATCGTTGCGCCCAGGGCCGCGAGGATCCAGGCACGCGACCACCGGGGCTCGCGGAGCCAGTCGATCAGAACCGCAAGCCCGATGAGATACGCCGCGAACGCGAAGAACGACGGGTACGGGAGCCCGAAGCCGATCGACTTGAAACTCGGATAGCCGCTCCACCGCCACGGGCGATAACCCCAGACGAGGAGCAACGCCGGCACCGCGAACGCCGGCGCGAGCCGGGCCCGCGTGAGCCGGCGGGCCGCGACCCAGAGGCCCAGCCAGATCGCGGCCAGGTTGACGAGTCCCGCGACCGTCAACACCGTGAGGACGTGAGCGCCCGTGAGTCGGTGGGCCAGCCCCCACAACAGCGAGTACGGCGACAGGTCGGGGTGGCCGACGGTGACCGCCACGGTCGGGTGTCGAGGATCGAACGGGTGGCTCGACAGCTCGAGGATTGCCGCCGCGTGTTGCCAGACATCCAGCGACCAATCGGCGCGGATCGTCTGCATGACGAGCGGAACCGACGCGATCGCGGCGACGAGTGCATAAGCGCCGACCCCGGTCCCGGGACGCGTGCTCAGGTTTGGCGAGGAACCGGCCTCGTTCGTCGTTGACAAGAACCCATAAGGTATCTCCGTCACCATTCAAGTCTTCCGGCACCTCGATCGAGGACACGGCGTGCCTGCACACGAGTCGAAGATCCAGATCCGACCGGCAAACGATTCCGACTCCCCGGTCGTGCTGCGCCTGTTGGAGGCATCCCTCGACTGGGCGCCCGACGCGTTGCACGGGCAGTTCTTCGCGTGGAAGCACCGCGCCAATCCTTTTGGGATTTCACCGGGATGGGTGGCGGTCGACCGGGCGTGCGATGACCGGGTCATCGGTTTCCGCACCTTCCTGCGCTGGGAGTTCGAAGGGGGCGCGCGAATTGTGCGGGCCGTCCGCGCGGTCGACACCGCAACCGACCCCGGTTACCAGGGCCAGGGCGTCTTCACCCGCCTGACCCTCGCCGCCATCGATGACCTCCGCGAGGAGGGCGTCGGGTTCGTCTTCAACACGCCGAACGAGAAGAGCTTGCCGGGCTACCTGAAAATGGGCTGGGAGGTGGTGGGCCACCTCCCGGTCGCAGTCCGCGCCCGTTCGGTCGCCGCGCTCCCACGCATCGCGCGCGCGCGAACGCCGGCGGAGAAGTGGTCGCTGCCGGCAGACGTCGGAATTCCGGCCTCGGAGGCGTTCGCCGAACCGGCGGCGGTAGCGGCCCTGCTCAGCGCGATGACCCCCGGGCCGGGGCTCCGCACGCGGCGCACACCCGAGTTCCTCGCCTGGCGGTATGGCTTCGAGCCACTGGCGTATCGGGTCGTGCTTGCCGGAACCGAGCTCGCCGACGGCGTCGTTGTGTTCCGGATTCGTCGGCGCGGCGCCGCGAAAGAGATGGCGATCTGTGACGTGATCGTTCCGGACGCCGACCGCCGGGGCGTCAACCGGTTGATCCGAAGAGCCCTGCGGGCCTCGGGGTCCGACGATGCGGTACAGGTCGGTCCGGATGCACGTGGCGTACCACTGCCGCGCCAGGGTCCCGTTCTTGTTTGGCGCGCCCTCGTCGAGCCAACTGCGCCCGCGAAGCGAGACTGGGCGTTGACGCTCGGCGACGTCGAGCTGTTCTGAGCTACGGCGCGGTTGGTGCGCTGACCAGCTCGTTGCCCCGGAGTTTGTCCGCGTGGACGTGGGAGGAGAACACGACTTCGGCAATCCGCTCCACCTGTTCGCGGCGCAGATCGGTGTAGATCGGCAGGGAGACAACGCTCGCGGCAACGGCGTCGGTAACCGGTAGCTCGACCGTGTCGACGTCCTCGTACGCCTGCTGGCGATGCAACGGGGGATCGAAATAGTTGCGAGTCTCGATACCTTCAGAGCTGAGCACGGCGACCAGCTCGTCGCGCGTCAGCCCGAACCTTTCGGCATCGACCGAGATCGTGAAGTCCTTTACCGTCGACTCGTCGCCGGCGCCGATGGACTGGAACTGGATGCCGGGAGTCCCATCGAGAAGCTTGCGGTACAGACCCGCGAGATCGTGTCGTCGCCGGAGGGAGTCGTCGAGGATCTCGAGTGATTCCAGCGCGATGGCCGCGTGTGGCTCCGACATCCGTGCGTTGAGCCCGACGAATCGAGTGTTGTAGTCGCCGGGATTTCCGTAGTCGCGACCGATGCGAAGCCTCTCGGCGAGCGTGGCGTCGTTCGTCGTCACGAGCCCCCCCTCGCCGGCCACCAACACCTTGGTGGGGGTGAGGCTGAAGACCTCGGCGTCACCAAAACCGCCGACCGGTCGGCCGCCGGTGACGGCCCCGAACGCGTGCGCAGCGTCGAAGATCACCGGAATCCCGGCCGCTCGCCCCTGTGCGACGATCTCCGCCGGATCGCACGGCGCGCCGAACACGTGCGTGCCCATGAGCAGGCTGGCGTGGCCGAGAAACTGGGTCGCGTGGCTACCGTCGAGCTGGAACGTGGACGGATGGCATTCGACGAAACGGGGGGCCCGCCCGTTCCATACGACGGCGTGACCCGACGCCGAGAACGTGAAGCTCGGAAGCACGACCGGACCCGTCCGTCCGTCTACGAGCGCTTGGACCGCGAGGATGAGGCCCGATGTCGCCGAGCTCACTGCCACGACGTGAGCCACGTCCAGGCGGGCGGCCACGCATTCCTCGAGTTCGGCGACGAGCGGACCGTTCGTGAGTACCCCCCGCTCGTACGAAGGCTCGAGTCGCCTCCACACCCGTTCGAGCGGTGGCCGGCTCGGTCGGGCGAACGGCAGCGCCGAATCGAAGCTCGGGGAACCACCGAGAAGCGCCGGGAGCTTGACCGAGGGTCGACGGCTGCCGTTCCCACCTGCGCCGTTGCCACCTCCTGCGCCGTTGCCCGCCACCGCGATGTCCTTCGGCTCGAATTTGAGCTGACAATCGATCCCGTGTTCGCAGAGCAGGTCACGGAGGGCCCGCCCCGTGCCCGCGTCATCGGCTTCGGCGCATGTGCGTTCGAGTTGACGCAGGGAGGACGAGAGGCCGACGTACTTGCTGCCCGCGCGCGGTCGCAGGCTCGAGATCGACGGGTGTGATGTGGGTTCGACTGTCTCGGCGTCGTCGAAGAGTTTCTCGTGCAGTCGCTCGCCGGGCCGCACTCCGGTGATCTCGATCGGGACGTCGCCTTCGGGTCGAAGGCCGGCGAGCCGGATCATCTGGCGAGCAAGGTCGAGTATCGAAACGGGCTTCCCCATGTCGAGCAAGTAGATCTCGCCGCCGTCGGCGAGTGCGCCCGCTTGGAGCACCAGGCTGACCGCCTCCGGGATGGTCATGAAGTAGCGAGTCATCTCGGGGTCGGTGACGGTGACCGGCCCGCCCTCGAGGATTTGGCGCAGGAACGTCGGCACGACGCTGCCCCGGCTCCCGAGCACGTTTCCGAAGCGGACCGCCGCGAAGGGGAGCCGATGTTCGTTCCCTACGTCGAAGACAACCAGCTCGGCCGCCCGCTTGGTCGCGCCCATCACCGAGCACGGGTCAGTGGCTTTGTCGGTCGAAATGTGTACGAAGCGGGTGCAGCCGAACTCCGCCGCGGTCAGGGCTAGCCACCACGTTCCGAGGAGGTTCGTCTGAACCGCCTCGACGGCATGGCGCTCGAGAATCGGCACCTGCTTGTTGGCGGCGGCGTGAAAAACGACGTCGGGGTGGTGTCGGGTGAAGATCTCGCGGAGCCGGGACCGGTCACGGACGTCGGCGAGCACGGGCACGGCGCCGGCCAGATCTCCTACGAGGGTCTCGGCAAGCAGGCTCTCGTCGCGGTCGAGCAGCACGACCTGGCCCGGGTCGTAGCGGGCGACCTGCCGGGCGACCTCGCTGCCGATCGACCCCCCGGCCCCGGTGATGAGAACGGTCGCGCCCTCCAGGTACCCCGCGATCTCGTCTGCGTCAACCGGTGCGTGCTCCCGCCCGAGCAGGTCGGCAAGGTCGATATCGCGGAGGCCCCGAAGCAGGGGTCCGTCGACCATCTCCGAGGTGCGGGGCAGGACCTTCAGCTGGGCGTCGGTCTTCATGGCGACGTCGACGATCTCCCGCAGCCGCTCCCGTCCGGCGTCGGGGAGGGCGATGACGATGCGCTCGACCTTGTGGTCGCGACAGATGGACTGAAGGTCGGCGACGCGCCCCAGCACCCGCACGCCCCGCACCGAACGCCCGCGCAGCACCGTGTCATCGACGACGAATCCCACCAGGTGGAGACCGCCGCCCGACCGGCTGAGCTCCTGGGCGAGGTTGGCGCCGGTGTTGCCGGCGCCGACGACGACAGTTCGGATCCCGTCGTCG